>JAZLJE010000118.1:0-1037 GCA_045617705.1 Ruminococcus sp. | reverse complement strand
CCTCCGAAAAGAGACTTTCCGCCTGTGACAACATATTTCTCCAAACCTGCCACTCCTAAATATATCAAAAATAATGGTAAAATAATCAAAATAAAGGGACACAAAGGTTATTGTTAGCCTATTCGCATCCGTTATTAAAAGATAATACAAATTAAGGATAAAGTCAACACTAAAAAAGAAATGTAATAAATTTTGGTAAACTTTTATGTAAATATAAAAAATAACCCTTGATTTTTCGTGATTATTATTCTTTATTGTAATTATTTTGTAAATAATTCTGAATTAGAAATTTATTTTCCCCAATATTTTCTGTCGAGAGTTCTGTACTGGATTGCTTCGCTGATATGCTCTGCTTTTATCGTTTCACTTTCTTCAATATCGGCTATCGTGCGTGCAACTTTGAGTATTCTGTCGTATGCGCGTGCTGTAAGCGACAAAGTGTCGAAAACTCTTTTGAGAAGAGAGTTTGCACCGTCATCAAGATGACAGTACTTTTCAAACTGTTCGGGAGTCATTCTTGCGTTTGATGTAATGCCTGTACCTTTGTATCTTTCAAGTTGCAACTTTCGTGCCGCATTAACTCTTTTTCTGATTTTCTCTGATGTTTCCTCTCCGTCTTTTGAGGTCAGTTCATCGTAGTCTACGGGCGGTACTTCGATATGAATATCTATTCTGTCAAGCAAAGGTCCGGACACTCTGTTTAGGTATCTGTTCACCGCCATTTGGTTGCAGGTACATTCTCTTGTCGGATGATTGTAGTACCCGCAGGGGCAGGGATTCATCGCCGCAATAAGCATAAACGAAGCGGGATATGAATACGAGCCGTAGGCACGCGAAATAGTCACCTTTGAATCTTCAAGCGGTTGTCTTAACACTTCAAGGCTTGAACGGGAAAATTCGGGCAGTTCGTCCAAAAACAAAACACCGTTATGAGCAAGTGAAATTTCGCCGGGTTTCGGAACTACCCCACCGCCCGAAAGTCCGACATTCGACACCGTATGGTGCGGACTTCGAAAAGGTCGCTGTCTGACAAGGCT
>JAZLJE010000117.1:0-2278 GCA_045617705.1 Ruminococcus sp. | reverse complement strand
CGATTTACACATTCAAAAGAATAAAAAAAAAGAATCTGCTATCACAAGAAGAATATGAATATGTTCTTGAAAAAATTTCACCGATTATGCATATCGACAAATACGGCGAAACGGAAATTTCAAATATCTACTCTGACAATTCGAACGATGAACTGACAGACACCTCGCTTTCAAAACCCGCATATAAAGAAAAGTTGCGACTTCGTTCTTACAACACTCCTAATTTAGATTCAACCGTATTTTTCGAGATAAAAAAGAAATTCAAAGGAACAGTATATAAACGCAGGACAAAACTTTCTTTATATGATGCCTACCGCTACATAGAAACAGGAGACCTTCCGAAAAGTTTATCGGGAAATATCCCGTTTGAAATTGACTATATGATGAAGAAATACAGTCTTTTCCCAAAAGTTTTTGTCGGGTGTAAACGAAAGGCTTTTGTATCTATTGATGACAGCGATTTGCGAATTACTTTTGACTGTGACATCGTCAGCAGATACGAAAACATCAACCTTGAAAACGGATATTTCGGAAACAGGATAATCCCTAAAAATACCTACCTTATGGAAATCAAAATCCCAAACGCCATGCCTCTTTGGCTTGCTCACATCTTAAGCGAAAAACAAATTTTTCCGCAGAGTTTTTCAAAAGTCGGAAAAGCACATCTGCAACACAAATACAGAAAGGATGAACAATATGTTTGAAAGTATAATATCTTCAGAAGGTCTTACTATAATACAAGCACTTATCTGCGTTGGCACTGCTCTGGTGCTCGGTATAGTCGCGTCACTTATATATATGTATAAAGATTGCTGTTCCCAAAACTTTGCAATTACGCTTGCACTTTTGCCACCGATTGTATGTATGCTTATTATGATGGTAAACGGCAATTTAGGCACCGGTATTGCGGTAGTCGGAGTGTTCTCTCTCGTGCGGTTTCGCTCGCAACCGGGAAACTCAAAAGAAATCCTCGCCATTATGCTTTCTATGGCAATAGGTCTTGCAACAGGCACGGGCTATGTTACCTTTGCCGTTTTCGGTGCTGTTTTGGTGCTGTTGTTCTTTGTTATCCTTTTTTCTACGAATTTCGGAAAATCGAGCAGACGGGAACTCAAAATAACTATTCCCGAAAATCTCGACTATTACGGACTTTTTGACGATATTTTCGAAGAATTTACAAAGAAAAATGAAATCAATACAGTAAAAACCGCCCAAATGGGCAGTGTATATGAACTCAAATATCAAGTAGTTATGAAAGACAAAAGCAGACAGAAAGAATTTATTGACGCTATCCGTTGCCGAAACGGAAATCTTCCTGTTTCCTGCTCCAAAACTCCCGATACAATTCAACTGTAAGAAGGTGCAGTATGAAAAATAAAATCAAAGTACTATCACTTTTGTTATGTCTTGTTTTGATGTGTTGTCTTTTTTGCTCCTGCAAAAATGAAAAGACATCTACCGACAATGAAGTATCAAGCGAAACAGACATTGACATAAATGATATAGAAGGCTCGATAGACCTTTCAAAAGCGCACAAGATAATGCTAAACGGTAATTCAATTTCAGCACAAAACAACTGTGCCGAAATCAAAGACACAGTAGTAAAAATAAAAGACACGGGCATCTACGAAATTTCGGGAACACTGACTGACGGTCAGATAAAAGTAACATCAGACGATAATTCTACCGTAGTAATAGTGCTAAACGGCGTTGATATCACAAACAAACACGGCTGTGCTATTCATATAAAGAAAGCAAAACAAGCCTTTGTCGTTGCGTGGTCAAAAAGTGAAAACAAACTTTCCGATACAGAAAACTATGAGTTTTCATCTGACGATACCGACGGCGAACCCGATGCAACAATTTTTTCAAAATCCGACCTTGTTGTCGCAGGAAAAGGAAGCCTTAATATAGATGCAAATTATTCAACCGCGATAAAGTCAAAAGATAATCTTATTGTAAAGGACCTCTCACTTTCTGTTGACTCTGTCGACGACGGAATAAAGGGCAGAGATTATTTAGAAATTTCCAATGCAAATATAAAAATAGATTGCGAAAACGACGGCATAAAAACAACAAATGACGAAGACGACACTCTGGGAAATCTCAAAATAACAAGCGGAAATTTTGATATAAATGCAGGAAAAGATGCAATCCACAGCAAAAATCAAATAGATATTTCAGGCGGTGATTTTGAAATTTCCTGCGAAGATGACGGTGTTCATTCGGACTCAATACTCAACATCACTGATGGTAACATCAAGATAGAAAAATCATA
>JAZLJE010000116.1:0-10801 GCA_045617705.1 Ruminococcus sp. | reverse complement strand
TAAAAGATATTTTGTTTTATTTTAATTATGTCTTGTATTGTTATCCTTATGGTAGTATTATTATTTTATGAAAGAACTTGGAGGTGGATTTATGAAAAAATTTTTATCTCTTACTTTATGTATCACTATGGTGCTTTCGGTGCTGTTTGCCGTTCCTATACAGGTTTCATCAAAAGAGGCCGAAACAGCAGAGTCTGTGCTCGGTTCGATAATATATGAAACAGATATTATTGAAGATAATTACAAACCTGAGTATAAAGATGCAAGCGGAAATGAGTATATCCCCGAAAACAAAAACTCAAATCCGAATACAAACGATTTACCGTCTTCTTACGATAGCAGAGATTTCGGTTGTGTAACTAATGTTCGTGATCAAGGCTCTCACGGATACTGTTGGAGTTTTGGCTCTACAGCGTCCATAGAGTCAAGTATGCTCAAAAAAAAGTTGACAGATAAAAGTGCCGAAGATTTCTATATTTCCGAAGTCGGACAGGGATATTTGTATATGACAAAATCCAAAAAAACCGATTCGATTTTCCATTATGATTATTATAAAGATGAAGACAAAGGCTCTCGCGGCGGTTGGCCTGAAAATGTAGCCGAAGCAATGGCAGACGGATTAGGTCCGTATGAAAGCACCCTTATGCCTTATAGCAATGTTGACAAAGATGGCTACAGTGATGAACTAAGGTATTATTCTTTGGCACGCTTAAAAGAATATGAATCTTATCCTCTGGGATACGGTAAAAATGATGTTCTTCTTAAAGAAAGAATATGTGCTAACGGCGGTGCTGCATTATTTGTAAGGATGTCCGGATATACTGAGGGTGAAAATTTAGAATATTTATATTTCGATGGTAATGATGTAACGGGAGGAGAAAATCACGTAGTTGAAATAGTCGGCTGGGATGATGATATAGATAAAACCGTATTCAATCCCGATGACGAAGAAAATCAGCCGAAGCATAACGGTGCGTGGTTGTGCAAAAACAGTTGGGGCGAAAACTACGGATTAGACGGATTTTTTTATGTGTCTTATGATTCGATTAATCTCGAATTCTATACTTTTGAAACTGAAAGTGTAGACACTTACGACAATGTTTATCAGTATAGTGCAGTCGGCAGTTGTTATATAGGGGGCAGTGTTGCCAATGTCTTTACATCAAAGCGTGACGAAACATTGGAGCAGGTCTGCTTTATGAATATGGAACCCACAAACGGAAAAGTAAAGATATATAGGCTAAATGAAGGCTATAATTCTCCTGTTGACGGTGTTCTTCTCGATGAACAAAGCTTTTCATATAATACTACGGGAATTCATACTTTAGATACAATAAATAATGTTGAACTTAAGAAGGGCGATATATTCTCTGTTGTTGTAGTTGCTCAAAACGGTATGCTTGCGTGTTCTAATTTATACAATAATACATTGGATATAGAAAATGTCGGATTTTATAGCAATGACGGAACGAATTTTACAGATATTTTAGATGTAGATAAAAGCAAAACCGTTTCGTATCCATTTATAAAAGCATACACGAAAATATCCGGTCAACCCGATAAACAAAAACTTATTACCGCAATAGATGAATATGAAAATGCCGATACATCCATTTGTATGGATGAAAGTTTACTTAAAAAGTATGACGATGAAGCACAAAATGCATACACAATGTTAGACGATGACACGGCTACACAAAATGAAATCAACAACGAAGTATGCCTGATGAACTATTATCACAGTATTTGTGCAGAAAAATTCGAGATTAACAGTAAAGAAGATTTTTTGGAATACTATAACGATAATAGGGATAATAATGTGGTTTCAAAATATGTGGTTTTGAATTGTGACATTGATTTATCCGGTGTGTGTCTTGAAAATTCTATTGTTTACAAAAAAACATTTTCCGGAACATTTATCGGTAACGGACACACGATTTCCAATCTTACGGTAAGTGGTTTGGAAGCAAGCGCCGGACTGTTTGGTAATATTGATAATGCAGTAATCAAAGATGTTAATATGAAAAACTGTAAAGTATGCGGTCTTTCTCTTGCCGGAGCAATAGCGGCACAAGTGCATGATAATTGTACGATTTCCAATTGTACTGTTGAAGATTCGTTGATCTGTTCAAATGGCTATTCTTTGGGTACTGCAGGTGCTGTAATCGGGGCAATTTCAGGCGATAATAACAAAGCAGAAAATTGCACCTCAAAAGGAAATACTGTCAGAGGACGCACTTTCTCAGGTGGAATAATCGGAAATATTGCATCAGAAGCAAAGAACAACAGCATATCAGAGTGCAGTATTGACAGTAACACGGAAAACGGTATGGGTACACTCGCAAAAACTTTCCCGAATGACCAAGAATCATTTACTATTAGTGTGTGTTCGTTTGATGATGCCTTTGAAAATTGTGAATCATATGTCACTCTTGGTGATGACAGTGCTTATATAGTAGAATTCAGCGGAAAAATCGACAATGTTACGAATGCCGAGATTACAGAAGATAAGTGGAATGTTACCACCGACGGAATATATAAAGAATGCCAAATCACTTACAGTGAAGATTACAGCAAGATATTTGTTCCGAAATTTGACTTTGAAAGTGAGTCTGTTACAATTCATGTGATTATAGCTGATGAAAAAATCGAGGAACTCATAATACCGAACAAATTCGGTGCTTTTCCGATAACGTCAATTGGAAGTAAGTCGTTAGAAAATTATGGCTATAAAGAAAATATTAAATCCATAATTATCGAAGACGGCGTATGCGCAGATGGTATAAAATTCAAAGTCTTTGCAAATCTTGAAAAAATAAAAATAGGCGAGGGCACAACATATCTTTCAAGTTCCTGCTTCTTAAGATTGTTATCATTGAAGGAGGTCACCTTACCGGACAGCATTTTAATAATTGAAAATTCTGCTTTCAGCGGATGCAAAAATCTTGAAAAATTAGATTTAGGAAACGGATTGGAAATAATTGATGACGGTGCCTTTTACGGGTGCTCCTCACTAAAAAATATTGATTTTCCCGATTCACTGCAAGAAATAAAAATGAATGTTTTTGTTGATTGTCCCAGAATAAAAGTAAAACTTGGTAAAAAAATTGAGACAATTCAGGAAAACGCTTTAGGCTATCTTGACAAAAATATTGCTAACGATGATGGTAGCGGATATATACAACTTAAAATTGATTCTTTCGTAATTAACGGCTACACCGATGCCGCAAAGCAATATGCCGTAGAAAACGGATTTAAATATGTTGACCTGAATACAGAAGAAGCAGATTATGACGATTCTTTGTTTGATATGTCTATCTTCAAAGCAGGAGATAGTGACTTAGACTCAAATATTACAATTGTTGATGCAACAGTTATTCAAAAGTATCTTGCAAAATTACAAACCGTAAATGATTATCAAAGATACAATATGCGAGTAAAATCCTGTGAAACTACCATAACAATATCAAATGCAACGGTAATTCAAAAGTATCTTGCAAAAATTATTGACACATTAGAATACGATAACTGACATCAATCTTCAATTTGATTAACTTGTATGTAAGTATCAGCGAGTGCAACTTTTTGGTTACACTCGCTTTTTTTCTCTGTTGCGACATTTGTGATGATATTTTATATGAGATAATTTACTGTAAACTCCTTTCGAGTTTATAAAAGGTTTGTTCAATTTTTCTTATCTTGTAATTTTTGGCTTTATATGCTATATTAAAAATTGAGAAGTCTGCTGCACTTTATTAGGTTTGTGTTAAAATGCGTAACAGACAAATAACTGCAATATTTGAAGACTTCAATAGGAAATTATATTTCTTTGTTAGAGGCAATGAGTCTAATCTGTATCTGATGGATAGGTTTTTATGAAACGAAAATTAAGTTTGAACATTACGGAAAAAATGATACTGTCTGCGTTCAGAACATCTGTAATTTTTGTTTTGGCTAACATGGGTGCTTCATTTATTGATGGACTTGTTACCAGCCATTTCTTGGGTTCTGCCGAGATGGCGGCAGTTGGACTTGCAAGTCCGTTTTTTTCTATAACGAGTGCGTTGTGTACTTGTGTCGGAACGGGGCTTGTTGCACTATGTTCCCATAACTTTGGTTCC
Source organism: Ruminococcus sp. (assembly GCA_045617705.1). Classification (GTDB taxonomy): domain Bacteria; phylum Bacillota; class Clostridia; order Oscillospirales; family Acutalibacteraceae; genus Ruminococcoides. The sequence continues at coordinate 6,680 of JAZLJE010000116.1, read as the reverse complement.
GGAAACAAAGATACTATGAATAAATATTTCAACAGTGCTTTTTGGGCGATGTTAGTAGCATCTGTCGTATTGCTTGTAGTGTTTTTCTTTGGTGCAGAACCGATTGCAATGATATTTGGTGCTCGTGGAACCGACATTGCTTTGTTGAAAGATACAGGAGAGTACATTCGAGGACTTGCACTTGGTATTCCAACCTTTTTGATTTCCGGTGTAGTTTCCCAAGTCATACAGATGGATGGTGGGGGAAAACTCGTAAAGATTTCCGCTGTGTGTTGCCTTATAACGGACGCTGTTTTTGATGTTCTTGCTGTTTTGCTTGGTTGGGGCTTGTTTGGAATAGGCCTTGCTACATCAATCTCTACTTTGGTAAAGTTTTGCATTTTGTTTTACCATTTTTACTTCAAAAAACACGGTAATATTCGCTTAAAGTTGATAAAGCCCAAAATTACTTTCATTCTCGAAATGGTTAAATCAGGTAGTGATACATTGATTTTGAGTGTCATAAACATCATAAAACCTATATTTTTAAATGCTATGATTATTTCATTCGGTGGCAGCGAAGCGTTGTCTGTTCTGTCTGTATATACAAACCTCAACGGAGTTTGCTCCGTTATCTGTTTAGGGTTGACATCTGCACTTTCCATCACTGTTGGAATGCTTTACGGCGAAGTCAATAAACGCGATATAAAACGCACCGCAGGTTTTGTGCAGAAGTTGGTTTTAATTATGTATGCACCTATAATTCTACTATTATTAATTTTCTCTCGCCAAATTGCTCAGTTCTATCTACCCGACCTTCCGCAAATGTGGGGAATGACAGTCTTTGCGTTATACTGCCTGTCATTCTGTTTGATTTCTTATTCAATGATTTTCCTGAGAATACGCTATCTGCAGATTATCGATCGCATTAAAAGAGCGTGGGGACTTACGGTTGTAGCAAACTTTGTTACCGTGGTTTTATGTGGCATTGCTGCCTCGTTACTTTTCGCTACATACGGAATTTTAGCAACAAACGCAATTTCTTCAGTTGTATGTATATTGATAATTATCTTAGTGACGCAAATTCGAAACAAAAAATTCTTTGTTAATTGTGAAGATTATCTGTGCCTTCCGGAAAAGTTTTATTCGAAGCGTGAGGAATACATCGATATCCTCTTAAAGCAAACAGAATCATTAAATATAGCAGTATCTGAAATCCAAAACTTTTGTGATAAAAATGAAGGTCATTCAAAATCAATCTCCGCACTTCCAATCTGCACGGAAAAAATTCTTAATCACTTGTCATATACAACTGAAAATAATAATAGTACTCGTCCGAATCTATACATTCGTGCAGAAATAAATGATAATGATTGCAGACTGATAGTTCGAGATAACGGTTGTGAGTATGCAGTAAACGAGGGTGAATTAGCCGATGCGATTATCAGTGTTGCTCCAAAAAAATTCACTGTGAACCTACACAGAGTACTCGAATTTAACTCTTTGATTTTAAAAATAGAGGTTTAAAATGGGAAAAGTAAGTATTATCGTGCCGATATATAATAAAGAAAAATATCTGGAGCGTTGCATTGAGAGTGTTCTTAGGCAAACATATTCAGATTATAATTTGATATTGGTTAACGACGGCTCACAGGATAACAGCGGTGAAATCTGTAAAAAATATCAAAAAGCAGATAATCGCATTACCCTGATTAATCAGCCCAACAAAGGATTATCCCTTGCAAGGAATATAGGTATTCATCATGCGTACAAAAACAAAGATTTGGAATGGATTACCTTTCTTGATGCTGATGATGCTTGGCATCCGCGTTTTCTCGAGATTATGCTCAAAGAAGTACAACAAAATGAAAATACAATTGTTGCTTGCATGCTTCAAAAAGTTTATCACGGAGACATCATTGAAGATATAAATGAATTTCCAACAAAGGAAATTGATATGGACTATTTATACAGCATAAAAGGAAAGAATATGAGTGGTTCATCTGTATGCGGAAAAATCTTTTTCAAGGAAATGTTTATCAGCATACGCTTTCCTGCAGGTTTGTATAACGAAGATATGTATATTTGCCCGGTTTTGATGAATGAAGCCGAACATATAGTTTACATTGATGCAGGTATGTATTACTACTATATGAATGAAGATAGTTATACCCACTTAAAATGGCAGCCCAAAAAACTTGAAGAGATTTATGCCGCCGAATTTGTCGCCCGTTACCTTAAAAACGAAGGTTATATTAACGGACACCTTGGTACATTACAGCGACTTTTATGGATTGTTAAGCGACAAAGAAAGGAATTGCGACATAGTAACGCAAAGCATAAAACACATTTCCTACTGTATTTCTTTGGAAAAGAATTGGAAATCAGACGGCGTATAAGAAATGCAAAAAGAGAAATGAAAAGTTTGTGTTCCACTTGCAAAGCGCAATAGAAGTTGAAGAATAATATATATAATTACAAACAAGGCTACTTCACAGTGAGGTAGCCTTGTTGCTTGTTATCGCTTAAAAAAGTAGTAAAAATATGGAATAATATATTGTTAAATAAATGAAAGAGTGATAAAATAAATCTAATATCTACATGTTGTGCATAATATGTCCTTTTGCAGGTATCTATGTATTACATAATCGCAATTTTGTAAATTTGTTTGTTTTGATAGATTTGAAATAATTTTTAAGTATTTAAGTATTAATTATTATATATTGTTTTTATAGTTAAATGGGTGTAAAATAATTATTATAAAATTTTTTCAGGGAGGAATAAAAAATGAAAAAAACAACAAAAATTTTAGCAATTATATTAACACTTATTATGATTGTAGGTGTAATTGCACCTTTTGTTTCTTCGGCTAAGACTGTTGATATAAACACAACTGGCGATGAAATAAAACCTGCAAAATTAAGTACTGCAAAAGATGTTCTTAATTCTGACGAAAAAGTACCAGAAGACTTTGTAGAAAATGGTCCTTCTCCTAATGGATTGTCTACAAATGAAGAAATACAGGCCATTACTTCTGATGAACTAATTACTCTAACAAAAAATGATAATCCCGAAAAAAACGCTTTACTTACATCATATAATTCATTTAATGACAGAGAAAGTGGAAGTATTTCTGTGCAAAAAGCCATAGACAATGGCTTCGTGTTAAGCCAAAAAGTTTCTTTTGACCCTAATCATACAGGCCGTAAAGACCATGTAGCAATATTTGGATTAAAACCATATAAAGTAGATGAATTTTTATATTCATTAGTTTTGGAAATTTATGATTTATCAAAATTATCTGATGATGGAACAGAAGTTCTTTTAGTTCAGTCTAAAACATTTTCTAATGATTATTGGGCTTTTAATCTAGGCGAAATGACATATTTTGATGAACATTTTTCAATTAAGACGGCATGTTTTGATCAGAAATATGATGATACTTTGGCTTTGTGTTATATTTTACAAGAGGGAAAGACAGACTTTAAAAAAGAAAATCAACTTGTTGATTTTTATAAAATGGATGGTAACAGTATTAAACTAATTAAGCAATTACATATTGGTGACTATGTACAAAACTCAGAAGATACTTTTATTGAATCTCATCCTGAACATCCTACGGGTAGAGGAAATGATAAGTTAGGATATTATTATCATCACAAAATAGCATTAGGAGATTTTGACAGGGATTATGTTGATGAATTAGCAATTGTATCATCAGTTGGTGCATGGATTTCTGAGCAGAATATAGACCCAAGTTATTATACAACAGAAGCAGTAATTATTGATGATCCAATTGGTGAAAATCCAAATAAAGTATTTGACGATTTTGTGTTAAATAAGACAGATAAAGATGAAGATTATACATATTATGATATGATGTGTGAATCTAATTGTGCTGCTGGCGATATAGATGGGAATAAAGCAGATGAATTGATAGTAGGTGGTGGAGCCATTACAGGGGGAGTAAGTAATAATTTCGACCCTTCAAAACGAAGATATGTCTTTCAGTATTTTCCACAAGATGGAAAAGGTAATGAGGGCTTAATATCAGTGACTTATGACGGAGAAAAATATAGTTTTGGTATGTTAAATAAATATGATATGGCGCCATTATTGAAGCAAAGTTTTGAATGGGAGGTTGTATTTCCACCATTTTCAATAGAAACAGTTGATATGGCAGGGCACAATCAGCCATGTACTATATTCTTCAATGGAAGTCTGTATAATTTCAGAGATAATAATATGTATAAAGATTACACTTATGAATTCTTTTCAAAAAATATGGATAGAGAAAAATTATTGTTCTATTATCTTCATATTGACGAAGTGACGGTTGGAAACTTTACGAATGACGAAATAGGAAGAGAGTCAGTAGCATTTAAAATATTTGGGTATACTAATGGAGATTCAACATATGTCAAAAAAATAGGATATTATATAGCAACGATTACTCTTGATGATTCTGCAAATGAATATACAGACAATTCAAATACATTTGATGTCGATGAGAATGGATATCCTATACCTGAGTATCAATTTACCTGGGATTATATGAAACAAGATTTTCCAACTCCTGAATATAGTATTCTTGCTGCGGATATTGATTTAGATGATGGTATGAAAGTTCAATATGTTGGAAACAGTTATATATATACTGACCCACAATTAAAAGGCGTATTACAGGCGGCACCATATTTTAAAGAATTAGGCGACTGGAATACATTTATGGGTTCTACAGATTTGATATATTCAGTTTCAAATGGTACAACTAAAGGCGGAGCAGAAAACTGGTCAACAGAAGTAGGAGCAATCGCAGGAGCGGGAGGAGGTGTAGCCTTTCAAGTAGAAGTTGAGATTAGTGCAGGATATACGCATTCTAACACTAGTGAGTGGAGTAAATCGTTTACAAAAACAGTAACTAATACATTTTCTGCATGTCCTTATGATACAGTTGTCTTAACTAGGACACCAATACAACTTTATTGTTATAAAGTATGGGATAATGAAAAGGGTGATTGGAAGAAAAAGGATGATGGAACATTTGACTATACAGTATCTGCTACAAAACTATGTCCTTCATATTTCCAACTTACTTTTGATGATTATAATGAATATGTAGATGAATATAATGCATTAGTTAAGGAAGAACAAGATACAAATCCTGATGCAACAGATGATCCTATTTATTTAAAACATATAAAGACAGATACAACACAATCAAGTGATTATTTAGAACTATTTCCTTTAAATGAGACAGGTAATCCTTCAAGATATCGTTCAACTCCTGCTCCTGGTACAGATTTCATTTCTACTGATAAGTTTTCAATTGATACATCAGGTGGAAGCAAGAGCATTGAGTTTGATGAAACTACTGAATCAGACAATAGTTCATCTTTTTCAAACGGTTTACATATAAATGTCACGGCAAAAGTTGGATGGGAAGCATCATTATGTAAAGCCGAAGCAGGTGGGTATTTTGATTTTAGTTATTCATGGGAACATTCATCAGGTACAATAGATAGTAATACTATTGGTGGAAAAGGCACAGTAGTAAGTATAGATAAAAATAACTATTTACCTATAAATGAACAAGCGTTAGAAAAATATACATTCGATTGGCAACTTTCAAGAAGATTTGTCAGTCTAACAGATAATGAAGATCATAAATGTCCAGTTTTTGAGTATGTTGTTACAAACCCTGTTTATCCAGGTCAATGTCCATCAAATGTGTATGCTTGTGCTGATGAATATAATTCAAACATTATTGTAACATGGGAAAAGCCAAAAGATATAGAAGGCTCACCAACTGATAGAATTTGTTATAATATTTACCGAAAATTATCAGATAGACCTAAGACAGAACTTGAATGTATAGGCACTGTTGATACTGATACCTATAGTTTTAGTGATTCATTATCTAATTTGGATGTTTATAAAACTTATGAATATTATGTAGGATGTGACTATGGTGGTACAAGTGAAAAATACTCTGCTGTAAATGAACTTCCAAGTACAATAACAAAAATGCCTGAGGGACAATTTTATTATTTAGGTGATTCAAATAATAATGGATATATTGATATATATGATTCAACTCTTATTCAGAAACATTTAGCGGAGTTATATAAGGGTAATGTTTATTTCTGTCAAAGAGCAGGAATTATGAAAGCCGGAGAACCGGATATTCAAGATGCAACGTTAATTCAAAAATATCTTGCTCGAATTGAGACAGACTACACCAAAATAATAGGAACAAAAATGCAATACATATAAAGACTAACTTATAAAAAGCAATTACAATAGTTTAGGACCACTGAATTCAAAAGTCAGTGGTCCTAATTATCTTTAATTTGCACTTGAAAATAGAATAATGTGTTATTCATTTATTACTCCAATCCCAGTGGTATTTAATCTTGCTACCGGGATATTATTTATCTCTTTATGTTTTTGCAAAAGAAGACTGCAGACTATTTCCGAAAAGATTATACAGTTTTAGCCTTATTGGGTTGCAATTGCTGTTTGCAAAATGAACATTTAAAAGTCACTTTTCTAATTGCACCTCCAAAAAACAAAATGCAACCACTTAATATGCCGAAAAAGTATAACTTTAACAAATAGTAATCGTATACAAATAGAATTTGGTGTTCAAATCATCTATAAATGAACGCAAAAATGAGGATATTAGAAATTTGGCTTGA
>JAZLJE010000115.1:0-5556 GCA_045617705.1 Ruminococcus sp. | reverse complement strand
CAACGCAAAATGGCAAAAGGTACTTCGTTTCGATAGCATACATGACCTACTGCCGCGCCTTCCATTTCGCAGGATATTGCCGAGAACATCTTGCCTATTCCCAATCTTTGTTCGCGGTCTGCAACAAAGGTATCTCCCGAGGCAATTCTGCCCATAATAACTTTGGTATTGATAAGGTCTTTGCAAGCGTCAAAAAGTTTTTTTGCAATATTTTTGTCAGCGGGAAGGTCAATTCTCTTTTCCTTTGCAAACCAGAGAAGTCCTTTCGGGTCGCCCATCTGGGTAGTATCCATATCGTGCTGAACGCAGTCTGTCGAAATAACAATATCGCCGATAGACACTTCTCTTGAAAGCGAGCCTGCAACACCCGAGTTGATGATAACATCGGGGTGATAAAGGTCTATCATAATCTGTGCGGTCATAGCGGCGTTGACCTTGCCGACACCGCACTCGGTACAGACAACATCTTTGCCCTTGATTTTACCGCGGTAAAATGTTGCGCCTGCAACTGTTTTTGTTTCGCTGTTTTCCATTTTTTTGATTAGTCCCTGAACTTCAACATTCATTGCACAAATAATACCTGTCATTATAAATCTCCTTTTTGTTAATCAAAATTTCCTGTTAGGTACATTATTGCCGAAATTGCCGCGATTGGCGCTGTTTGAGCCCGAAGTATTCTTTTTCCGAGAGTGGCGACATTTGCCCCTGCATTTTGCAGTTTTTCTATTTCGCTTTCTTCAAAACCGCCCTCCGAGCCTGTGATAATTGCTACGGTTTTGTCGTCCCTTTTGGTAATATCACCGATTTTTTCTCCACCGCATTCATAAAAAACAAGACTGTTGTCGAATTCTTTAAGCATAGATGAAAGTGTGTCAATATCTACACAGGGGTTTACTTTCGGAATTATCCCTCTGCGAGATTGCATAGCAGAAGACAACGCAATTTTCTGCCAGCGGGAAAGTTTCTTTTCAAGTTGTCTATTGTCGGGGCGGGAGATACAGCGGTCAGATAATAGCGGAGTAATCTCATAGACGCCGAGTTCGGTTGCCTTTTGAATTACATCGTCGATTTTGTCACCCTTTAATAGTGAAACAAAAAGCGAAATTTTTACAGTAGGCTCTTGCTCACATATTGTAGAAGAAAGCACATCTACCGTTACGCTGTCTTTTGTAAAAGACTGTATCTTACACTCGTGTCGTCTGCCGTCTTTTGTGCAAAGAGTGAGTCTTTCTCCCTCTTTCATACGAAGTGACTTCGAAATATGCACGGCATTTTCACCGAAAAAGGTAAAAGTATCGCCTGTTAAGTTTTCGTCAGCAAAAAACCACATAAACGCCACCCACATACATTACTGAAATTACATATATTAGAATATCACAACACGGTTTTAATTGCAATAAGCGACAAAAAATGTTAAAATATACACATCTGTGAAAAAGGAAGGATAATATGAAAACAGGCGAACTTTTACAAATGATAGAAAATGACGGAATAAAAAGGGAAGAACTTGCCGAACTTTTAGTAAAGGAACTTACAAAAAAGAACCTGAAAATTTCGACAGCCGAAAGTTGTACGGGCGGACTCGTTTCGGGCGCAATAACCGACATCAGCGGGGCTTCTTCTGTTTTTGACCTTTCGGTATGCTCGTATGCAAACCATATAAAAAGCAAAATTCTCTCGGTAAAAGAGCAAACTTTATCGACCTACGGTGCAGTAAGTGAGAAAACGGCTATGGAAATGGCAAGGGGTATCAGACTTCTGTCAAATTCCGACATCGGAGTGTCTACTACGGGAATTGCAGGACCTTTGGGTGGTTCCCAGTATAAACCCGTCGGGCTTGTATATGTCGGAATAAGCACAAAAGATATGCTCTACGCAAAGAAACTTCTGCTCAACGAAGAAAGAAACTGCGACAGACAGCGTATCCGTTCTCTGGCCGTTTTTGGTGCTTTGTACTTTGCATACAGAGAAACCGACAATTTATAACAAAAAAGTATTGTATTTTTTCACAAGTTATGGTAACATTACATTGTATGTTTACCGTGGGTTAGCCCACGCTTAAAAACTTCATATAATATACTGACAGGAGTTGATTTTATGGCAAGAGTTGCAGGTGTGCTCATGCCTATTACCTCGCTGCCTTCTCCGTACGGTATCGGTACTATCGGAAAAGAAGCAAGAAAATTTGCCGATTTTCTCAAGGCATCCGGACAATCCGTATGGCAGATTTTGCCCGTAGGTCCGACAAGTTACGGTGACTCACCGTATCAATCGTTCTCAACTTACGCCGGCAACCCCTATATGATTGACCTTGACACCTTAGTCGCAGACGGGCTTTTGAAGAAAAAGCAGATTGCAAAATACGACTGGGGCGACAATAACGAAAAGGTCGATTATGCAAAGATTTACCAAAGCCGTTTTGAAGTTTTGCGTATTGCATACGAAAACTTCAAGCAAAAAGACGAAAAAACACAGAAAGAATTTTCATCTTTTAAACGCAAAAATGCCTCTTGGATAAAGGACTATGCCCTTTATATGGCGGTAAAATTGAGTTTTGACAATGCTGCGTGGGTTGACTGGCCTGACGAAGATATCAAACTTCGCCATTCTGCCGCCGTCGCAAGATACACGCGAAAATATAAAGATGAAATTGACTTTTTCAAATTTATTCAGTTTGAATTTTACAAACAATGGGCTGATTTCCGCGAATATGTAAATTCGCTCGGTATAAAAATTCTCGGTGATATGCCGATATATGTCGCTATGGACAGCGCCGATACCTGGGCTCACAGCGAGGTATTCTGGCTCGACGAGAACAAGGCCCCCGTTTGTGTTGCTGGTTGTCCGCCGGATTATTTCTCCGAAACGGGACAATTATGGGGCAACCCCCTATATAACTGGGATTATTTACGAGAAACGGGTTATAAATGGTGGTTTGACCGCATCAGCGCGGCATCGAAACTTTTCGATATCACCCGAATTGACCACTTCCGTGCTTTTGACACCTACTATGCTATTCCCTATCCCGCGGAAAACGCCATTATCGGTGAATGGAAACAGGGACCCGGCATTGACTTTTTCTACAAGATGAGAGAGTCTATCGGCGACATTCCGATTGTTGCAGAAGACTTGGGCGAACTTTTCGACAGCGTCCGTCAACTGCTCCGCGAGTCGGGCTATCCGGGAATGAAAGTACTTGAATTTGCTTTCACCTGTGAAGATGATAACGAATTTTTACCTCATAGGTATAATGCTAACTGCGTTGTATATACCGGCACTCACGATAACGACACCATTATCGGCTGGTACGAAAACGCAATAGAAAGTAATATCGAACAATGCAATAACTATCTCGGTATTATGGAAGGCGACGAAGTAAACTGGAAGTTTATCGAAGCCGCCTACAAGAGTGTTGCAAATACTGCGGTCATTCAAATGCAGGACATCTTGGGACTTTCAAGCGATGCAAGAATGAATATTCCGTCAACACTCGGTGACAACTGGACTTGGAGAATGGCATCCGATGCTTTATCAAAAGAACTTTCTGACAGGTTGTATGAGATGACTGTCAGGTACTCAAGATTGGAGGAGAACTAAAATGGGTATATCAATGGAACAACTCACCACAATTTCTATGAGCACATACTGCAAAAAGCCGAAGGACCTCACCGCACAACAACTTCACTATGTTCTGGGCAAGGCTGTTATGGGCGAAGTCGCACAAAGCTGGCGTAAAAGCAAAGCAAAACACGCTGAAGAACGCAGGGCTTACTATTTTTCTGCTGAATTTCTTATGGGCAGAATGGTGTATAACAACCTTTTCTGTATGGGTATTCTTGATGAAACAAAAGCAATGCTCAAATCAAAAGGTATGGACATCAATGTTTTTGAAGATATCGATGACGCTGCTCTCGGTAACGGCGGATTGGGCAGACTTGCTGCCTGCTTCCTTGACTCTGCTTGCACACAGGAAGTTCCGCTTGACGGCTACGGCATCTTTTACAGATACGGTCTTTTCAAACAACTTATCGAAGACGGATATCAGGTCGAGGTTGCTGACGATTGGCTCAAATACCAAGACCCGTGGTGCATCAGAAGAGAAGACCAAAGTTGCACCGTTAAATTTTCCGACAGCGTCGTTCGTGCCGTTCCGTACGATATGGCTGTTATCGGCTACGGCACAAAGAATGTAAATACATTAAGACTTTGGCAGGCTGAACCTATCGAAGAATTTGACTTCCTTTCATTCAACGACGGTCAGTATGACCGCGCTGTAAAAGCAAAGAACGATGCCGAAAATATCAGCAAAGTACTTTATCCGAATGACAACTGCTACGAAGGTAAAGTTTTAAGACTCAAACAGCAATATTTCTTCTGTTCCGCTTCTTTGCAGGATATCATCAGAAAATATAAAAAGAAATACGGTTCTGATTTCTCTCATTTCGCAGAAATGACTACAGTTCAACTTAACGATACTCACCCTGTTGTATCTATCCCCGAACTCATCAGACTTCTCGCATTAGAGGGTATCGACTTTGACCGTGCTTTCGATATCGCACAGAAAACATTTAACTATACTAACCACACCGTTATGGCAGAAGCCCTCGAAAAATGGGATATCGACCTTATGCGTAATGTTATCCCCGAAGTTTATGCCATTATTGAACGCATCAACGAGCGTGAGTTCCACGACCTTAAATACAAAGGCGTTGATGAAAACACTATCCGTGCTATGCGTATTTTAGACGGCGGTAAAGTTCACATGGCAAGACTTGCTATGTATGTCACTTCTTATGTTAACGGCGTTGCTTGGATTCATACGGAAATCCTCAAAAACGATGTTCTTAAAGAATGGTACCGCATCTATCCCGAGCGTTTCCAAAACAAGACAAACGGTATCACCCAGCGTAGATGGCTCGGTCTTTGTAACCCCGAATTGTCAGAGTTTATCACAGACCGCATCGGTTCTTCATGGCTCAAGGATATGAGCAAGATGGCTCGTCTTGACAACTACATCACCAAAGATGCCGTTAAAGAATTTAACAAGATTAAGGCCACAAAGAAAAAACAACTCGCACAGTACATCAAAAAAATGGACGGCTACGATGTAAATCCGAAATTCATCTTCGACATTCAATGTAAGCGTCTGCACGAATACAAGCGTCAACTTTTGAACGCTTTCTCGATTATGTGGATTTACTTTATGATTAAAGACGGCAAGTTGCCCGACTTCCAGCCCACCTGTTTTATCTTCGGTGCAAAGGCTGCTCCGGGATACAAGCGTGCAAAGGCTATCATCAAGTACATCAACGAAATTGCAAACCTCGTAAACAACGACCCCGACACAAAAGACAAGTTGCAGGTATTCTTTATCTCTAACTACAATGTCTCTTATGCTGAGAAAATTGTCGTTGCTGCCGATGTTTCCGAGCAGATATCCACAGCAGGTACAGAGGCTTCCGGTACCGGTAATATGAAATTTATGTTCAACGGTGCTGTAACACTCGGTACTTACGACGGTGCTAATGTCGAAATTACTCAAGCAGCAGGCGAAGA
>JAZLJE010000114.1:0-1766 GCA_045617705.1 Ruminococcus sp. | reverse complement strand
ATATAATAAACGATATCAAAGGAAAAATAACACATTTTAGGGAATTATAATTTATCTAATGTGACACAATTTTCATCGTAAGTAAGCATAACGCTGTTACCGCTTAATTCATAGATAAATTTAAAATGGGTATGTGTTTCTCTGTCGACTATGAAAAATTTTTCATCATCAAGGACACACAGCCCATAAAGGACAAGGGTTTTTTTGCCGTCTTTTTCAACAGTAAACTTTGCGTTATCATCGAAAAATTCAAGGGTTATTATATCAGAATTTTCTGTTCTCTTTTGCCATTTGTTCATAGATAACTCGTCTTTCTCTGAAACAATCACTCTTTCACAAGAGCAAAGAAAAACAAGGCTGAACGATAAAAGGATTATCAGAACAACTTTATATTTCGAATTTAGAAATTTAATATACATATAATCACCATTGGAATATATGAAAAAATGTTCACGGGTATAACAAAAGGCTCACCAAAAAGTGAGCCGTTAGATGACAGTTTTAAGTTTTAAGTGTTAAGTTATTGTAGTGATGATGCCTGAAAACTCATAGCGGTAAAGAACAAAGCAATAATATAGATAATTATTGAAAGTATTCCGCCGATATCAATATACGACGCAAATCCGAAAGTGATAATACAGGTATTTATTACACAGGTTGCTGCGCTGATAAAATTCTTTGCATTTGTCTTTTTATCAAGAATACAGAAGAAAAACGAAACTGCGGGCAAAAGCAAAAGCGGAGCACAGATAAGCGCTGTTTTTATCGCTTCGGGAGAAGCGTAGCCACTGGGCTGTACTATGCACTGAAAAGCGGTCAGCACGCGCAAATTTCCGTCAGCGTCCGGCAGATGACAAAAAGGAAAAGTAGTCATCAAAATTTCGAAAAAATACAAAACTATCAGAAAAATCCTTACTCTTTTTGCTGACGGGTGTTCTACATACTCGTTACCTCGATATTGTCCCATTGGTATCACTCCTTATAAATTGATTTTACCATAAATTTTCTGCGATTTCAACAACTTTTATTTCCATTTTGATTTGACATAACGCAAAAAATGGTATACTCTTATAGTCGCAAAAAATATTAGGAGTTTTACTATGAACTTTATTCACGATGCAGTAATATACAATATTTATCCGCTTGGATTTTGCGGTGCTCCGCATAAAAACGACTTTGAACTTACATATCGTCTTGACAAAATCTACGAGTTTATTCCGCATTTTAAGAAAATGGGGATTAACACCGTTCTTTTCAATCCTGTTTTCGAAAGCACCTGTCACGGCTACGACACAATAGACTACAGAAAAATTGACTCGCGTTTAGGTGACAATGCTTCTTTCAAAAAAATCTGTGATACTCTTCACGAAAACGGTATAAAAATACTGCTTGACGGAGTTTTCAACCATGTCGGCAGGGATTTCTTTGCCTTCAAAGATATTCAGCAAAACGGTATGTCAAGCATATATACAAACTGGTTTTACAACATCAGATTTGACCGTATGAGTCCAAAAGGCGACAACTTCTCTTACGAAGGTTGGGCAGGTCACTATGACCTTGTTAAACTCAATCTGCAAAACAACGAAGTCTGCGAGTATCTTCTCGACAGCGTAAAATTTTGGATTGATGAATTCGATATTGACGGATTAAGACTCGACGCAGCCGACTGTGTTGATATTGAATTTTTCAAAAAACTTCGTTATACCTGCAAGAATAAAAAGGCGGATTTTTGGCTTTTCGGTGAGATTGTCAGCGGTGACTACAAC
>JAZLJE010000113.1:0-2047 GCA_045617705.1 Ruminococcus sp. | reverse complement strand
CCACGCTCTGTCGTCTTTGTCCGATATGGCTGCGGTTGCTACTTCACCGCCGTCAGGAAACGCCCGTGTTCACAGAATACGCTTTGTTTCCACCGGACGACACACATCTATGGCGGTGCTGATTACATCAAACGGAATGGTAAAGTCAAGGCTCTTTCGGTGCGACTTTGTACTGACTCCCGAGTTGCTCTCGATGTTTGACAAAGCACTAAACGAAAAGTTTTCCGGCATTATGCTGTCGCAGATAAACCAGGTTTTCCTGCAGACAGTCGCAGGAAATATGGGCGAACTTACCTTGTTCATACCCGATGTACTTCTTGCCGTTTACGAAGCGGCGAAACAGGCGCTTTTGCCCAGCGTTACCGTCTGCGGTGAAACGAATTTGCTGTTTTTGGAAGACTACAACCTCTACAGCGCAAGAAACGCGTTGAAATTCTTATCGGATACAAACGCGATTTCAAGTTTACTGAGTCAAAACAGCGGTGACACAAAGATATTTTTGGGTGACGAAAGCGGACGGTATGAACTTTCAGACAGCAGTGTTCTTACTTCGCGATATGAAATCTCCGGCGAGAAAGCGGGTGCGGTAGCCCTTGTCGGTCCCGTCAGAGTTGATTATAAAATGCTGGTGGCGCAACTTGAATTTGCCGCCGCCTGTGCGTCTAAACTGATAGGCGAAATACTTGAACAGTAGGAGATGAAAAAATGGGAAAGAAAACGAAAAAAGACGAAATGAATGAAGAAATCAAAGCCGAAAAAGAAACTTCAAACGAAGTTGAAGAAATAAAAGAAGAAAAAGAGCCGTCAGCAGAGGAAAAACTCAAAGCGGAATTAGAAAATCAAAAAGACCTTTATCTTCGCTTGCGTGCAGAGTATGATAACTACAGAAAGCGTACTCAAAACGAAAAACTTTCTATCTATGATGATGCAACAGCCGGTGCAGTATCGCAGATACTACCTATTGCCGACAGCATCACAATGGCTTTATCTTCACAAGGCGACGATGTTCCCAAAGAATATTTGAAGGGAATTGAACTTATCGCACAACAACTCAAAACGAGTTTTGAAAAACTGTCAATTACGGAATTCGGCGAAGTCGGTGATGAATTTAACCCCGAAATACACAACGCCGTATCAACCGTCGAAGACGAAAATTTCAAAGAAAATACCGTTTGTGCCGTTTATCAAAAAGGCTTTATGCTCAAAGACAAAGTCGTAAGACACGCAATGGTACAGGTTGCAAACGTATAAATAATTTTATTTAATATATTGGAGGAAAATATTATGGCAAAAACTATTGGTATTGACTTAGGTACAACAAATTCATGCGTAGCAGTTATTGAGGGCGGTGAGCCTGTCGTTATCGCTAACGCAGAGGGTGCAAGAACAACTCCCTCGGTAGTCGCTTTCTCAAAAGACGGCGAAAGAATGGTAGGTCAGGTTGCAAAACGCCAGGCTATCACAAACCCCGACAGAACAGTTTCTTCTATCAAAAGAGAAATGGGTTCTGACTACAAAGTTTCTATTGATTCAAAAGAATATACACCGCAGGAGATTTCCGCGATGGTATTGCAGAAATTAAAAGCAGACGCAGAAGCATACTTGGGCGATAAGGTAACAAGTGCTGTTATCACAGTTCCCGCATACTTTACCGATGCACAGCGCCAGGCTACAAAAGACGCAGGCAAAATCGCAGGCCTTGATGTAAAGCGTATCATCAACGAGCCGACAGCCGCTGCACTTTCCTACGGCATTGATAAAGAAAACGACCAGAAAGTTATGGTATATGACCTCGGCGGCGGTACTTTCGATGTATCTATCATCGAAATCGGCGACGGTGTTCAGGAAGTTCTTGCAACAGCAGGTAACAACCGTTTGGGCGGTGACGACTTTGACAAGCGTATTATCGACTGGATGGTTTCATCTTTCAAAGCAGAAACAGGCGTAGACCTCTCACAGGATAAAATGGCTATGCAAAGACTCAAAGAAGCCGCAGAAAAATCAAAAATCGAGTTGTCCGGTGTTACAACATCCGCTATCAATCTTC
>JAZLJE010000112.1:0-7072 GCA_045617705.1 Ruminococcus sp. | reverse complement strand
CGTTGATGTCAAGCCTCGTTGTGCTACGCTGTTCCTCAAATAACTCCTGCTCTCGTGAATTTCTGCACAGACCTTTGGTCTGCTCCAAAATTCATGGATCGCCCGTCGTAATTTGGGGGCTTCGCACCTCGGCTCTTCTATATAAATCGCATTGCGATTTTCCCTTAATTATTCACTATTCATTATTCATTTTTCATTACAAAGTGCAGTTGCACTTTGTATTATTCCATCGAGATAAGATTTCCCTCTGCATCGTAGCGGTAGCCGATTTCGTCGCCGTTTTCATCACGCTTGTATTCGATGTAATACTTGATTGAGCCGTCACCGTAGTACTTTGTGAGTTTAGTGCAGTTGCCTTTTGAGTCGTACTCGTAGTCCTCGTAAGTTTTTATAGTGCCGTCACCGTTGTAGTTTGTGATACGGCTCTCATATCCGAGGTCGTTGTACTCACGGGTAACATAACTTTGAATAACGCCGTCTTTATCTATATCGGAGTATTTGACGATTTTGCCGTCGCTGTTATATTCTTTCTTGCCCTGACATTCGATTTCACCGTTAGCATTATAGACGATATATTTTATCTCGTTGCCGTTGTCGTCATATTCGTAAGCGGTTGAGCCCAAAAGTTTACCAGTTGAGTCATAGTTTGAGTTTTTGATACAATTTCCCTTGTCATCATATTCGTTTTTATAGTAACTTGTGGGGTTGCCGTTGTCGTCATAAGAATAAACGGAAAGGCCCTCCGGAATGTCAGTTTTGTCTTTACCGCAAGCGGAAAGAAAGGCAACGCAGGAAACAGCAAGAATTACTGCAAGGGCGATTACCATTGTCTTTTTCAGAAAAGTTAATTTACGCATATCAAAAACTCCTTTATGTCCATACATATTGTACCACAATATCTATTATATCACTAAATGTATTTGTGTCAACAATTAAATTGTTAATTTTATATGTATAATGTCGAGGTCAAATGTATGTTGAAGAATATTTTAAAATTTGGGCTGATTTTTGTACTTGTTGCATGTATTTGTATAATGACAGCCTGTGATAAAACGGAAAATACAAAGAAGATGAAACTGTCTGCAGGCTCGCTGTCCAATAAATCAGAAAAAGGCAGAGAATATGAGATACTCTGGAGTGACGAGGTATTCACCCAAAACGCAAAGGAACAAAACGATACCCTTGTTTCCTGTTCTGCGGTGTTGTCTTTTGCATCGTTTTCGAGTTTTTCGGTGCTTGAAGACTTGCGTGACCTCGGCTTTTCGAAAAACGCAAAGTTTTCTTACGGGGAAAACAATGACGAAACAAAGGTCGGGCTTGTTATCTCATCAAAGAAAATCGAGGATTTTACCCTTGTTGCCGTAGTCCTTCGCGGAACTGTGCAAAAAGAATGGTATTCAAATTTTGATGTCGGATATTCAAATGAGCACGCAGGCTTTTCTGTTTGCTGTGATTTCGTGATGAAAAAGATTGCGGATTATCTGGTAAATTACGGTATGAGGAAAGAAAATTTGAAGTTTTTTGTTACCGGATATTCCCGCGGGGGCGCGGTTGCTAACCTCGTTTCAAAAGAACTTATCGACAAATACGGTGATGATAATATTTTCGCTTATACTTTTGCTACTCCGAATACCACAAAAAGCAAAGATTTTTTTGACGAAAAATACAGCGGGATATTCAATTTTGTAAATCCGTCCGATATTATTACAAAATTGCCCATTGACAGTTGGGGGTACAAAAAATACGGCACTACCGTAAATCTTTTGGAAACGGGAAAGGACAAAGAGATTGACGACTTTCTTTCTGTTTGCAACGAACTTGCTCCCAACCCTGAAGAATACTATTCAAAAAAATACAAGGTCGCCGAAAAGGAGATGACCTTGTATAACTACATGATGACTTTTGCAAAGGTGCTTTGTGATGAAGATGTTGAAGAAAACACAGAAATACTTGTAAATAGTATGAATTCCGATTTTGCACCGCTTACAAAGTTTTTTATAGGAAATGTAAGTGCAGAAGATTTACTAAACGGCAATTTTGATAACGCGAAAATTGTATCTGCACATTCAAGCGAGAGTTATTTATCTTTGGTTGATGAATATATAAGTTAGTGTTAAGTGTTAAGTTTTAAGAAAATTATAATTCAAAAATGCGTAGCATTTCCCCAAAATTTTCAATTATCAATTTTCAATTTAAAGAGCAACGCAATTTTCTATTTGGTTTGACGATTTACAAACCTCGCTCTGCGTTTTGAGTACATTATCTTTTGCCCTGTGTAAAGTCCGTAGTAACCCGAAAGCATAAAACTCAAACAAATTGCAACCGCGAAAAGTACAATACCGTTTGATGAGAAAAGTTCAACCGCCAAAACAAGCGAAGCGATAGGGCAGTTGACCACAGCACAGAACATAGCAACAAGGCAGACAGCGGCACAAAATCCCGCGGGTAAACCAAGCAAAGGGCCCAAAAGACAACCGAGTGTTGCACCGATGAAAAAGGTCGGAATGATTTCCCCGCCTTTGTATCCAAAGCCGATGGTTATTGCGGTGAAAATAATCTTTAAAATAAAATCATACGGCAGGCACTCACCGCTATTTATAGCCGTATTAATCTGATTTATACCCGTTCCGTTGTACCTTGTTCCGAGAATAAGGGTAAGAACTACGATAACAGAGCCGCCGACAAATATACGAAGGTACTCGTTTTTGAAAAACTTCACCGCGTATTTGTGAGTATATTTCAGCGAAAGACAAAAAACTATGCTGATAACTGCACAAGAGATACCGAGTACCGCAACTTTGAGGATATTAAAAATATCGGTTTTCGGTACGATATCAAACGAAAAAGAAACATCTTTTAGTTTGAAAACCCAGGTTATTCCGTAGGCACAAAGGGCAGATACAATACACGGAAAAAAGGCGCTGTAGTAGAAAATGCCGACCGAAATGACTTCCATAGCAAAAACGGTTGCGGTAAGCGGAGTTCCGAACAAAGCCGAAAAAAGCCCGCTCATACCGCACATTGTTGCAATATGCAAGTCCTTTTCGTTAAGGTGAAAAACTTTTCCGATATTGTTACCGATACAGCCTCCGAGTTGCAACGCTGCACCCTCTCTGCCGGCAGAACCGCCGAAAAGTTGGGTGATGACCGTTGAAATGAAGATAACCGGTGCCAGAATTAGCGGAAGTTTTTTGTCGGTCCTAACGGAAGATATTATCAAATTTGTGTCGCCGACACCGTTAAGTTTTGTACTTCTGTATAAAAGTGCAATAACAAGACCGCCGACGGGCAAAAGGCAGAAAAGGTAGTAATTATTCTCACGAACTCCTGTTACATAGTCAACGCAAATTCGAAACATAACGCCGACAAGACCGCCGATTGCTCCCGTGACAAGCGAAAACAAAAGCCATTTGAAAAATGAGCATATATACTGCCATATTCTGTGTGATTTGTATTTTACGGAATTTGTAAAATCATTCAAAACGATAACCTCTTAATATATTTTCTTCTTTGATTATAGACTATTTTTCAAATACTTCAATAGTAAATACATAATAGAAGAGAAAAGTCGAAAAATAAATGTAAAGTACAGAAAGGAAGATAATATGAGCGACAAAAGAAAAGTAGTTTTGGTTGGTACGGGAATGGTAGGAATGAGTTTTGCCTATGCCGCACTTAATCAAAATGTTTGTGACGAACTTGTGCTGATTGATATTAACAGAAAAAGAGCAATGGGCGAAGCAATGGATTTAAACCACGGGCTTGCTTTTTCGCATACAAGTATGAGGATATACGACGGCGAATATTCGGATTGCTGTGACGCGGATATCGTTGTTATCTGTGCGGGAGTAAACCAAAAGCCGGGTGAGTCCCGCCTTGATTTACTTTCACGAAATACAGAGGTTTTTCGCTCGATAGTCGAGCCTGTTGTAAAGTCCGGCTTTTGCGGAATATTTCTTGTTGCGACAAACCCTGTTGACATTATGACAAGGATAACTTATGAGTTGTCAAAGTTCCCCGAAAGTAGGGTAATCGGCACAGGGACTACTCTTGATACCGCACGACTTCGCTATTTGATGTCAAAGTATTTTCACATTGACCCGAGAAATATCCACGCCTATGTTATCGGTGAACACGGTGACAGTGAGTTTTGCCCCTGGTCGCAGGCACTTATTGCAACAAAGCCCATCTATGATGTACTGTATGATAACGCCGATTTGTACTCTATGGAAGGGCTTGAGAAAATTTCCGAACAGGTACGGATTTCTGCACAGCAAATAATCGAAGCAAAAGGCGCAACCTACTACGGAATAGGTATGTCGATAGTCAGAATAGTCAAAGCAATTTTGCAAAACGAAAACGCGGTGCTGACAGTATCGACAAAAATGTCGGGTGAATACGGAATTGATGATATTTTCCTCGGAAATCCCTGCACAATCAACCGAGGCGGAAAAGACCGTACTCTCGAACTTTCTCTTGATGAAGAAGAGATAAAGAAACTTTACAACAGCACAAATATTTTAAAAGACAATTTCAATTCCTTAAAAAAGGGCAGAGAAGCACTCGTGAACTGAAAATTTTATATCCTTGAATTTATATGTCATTTGTGATAAGATATTTTCATAATAATTTAAGGATGATAATTTTGAGAGATTTTATATACAAAATATCCAAGTTTATGGAAGGGCGTTACGGACACGATAAACTTAACACTTTTTTGCTGATAATTGCGGCAATTATTTATATCGTGAATTTGTTTGTAAGAAGTCCGTGGCTTTTTGTCTTTATCCTCATTCCGATTGTTTTGTATGTCTTTCGTACTCTGTCGAAAAATATCACAAAGCGCCTTTACGAAAACAGACAGTTTGAGAAAATCTACAACGCGGTAAAGATTTTCTTCAAAAACCAGTATCTCAAAATCAGAGATATAAAAACCCATAGGTATGTAAAATGCCCTTACTGCAAATCGATGTTAAGACTAAAAAAACGCACCGGAGTTCAGGCTATTCATTGCCCGCGTTGTAACGAAGATTTTAAGAAGAATATACTATTCTAAAAACTTAATTTGAGTGAGGAGTTAGGAGTTAGAAGTTTGGGGTTTCGGTTATTTGATTTATAATTTCTAAAAATAAAACAGGCTGTGAATTTCACAGCCTGTTTTGAGTTGCTATTTAATTACAAAAATTATTCGCAGAAGAATACATCCATGCCTGTTGTTTCGCCGTCAGCAACGATATATGCTTTGCTTTCTTCGGGCTTAACATATACTGTGTAAGCCTTTTTGCCTTTAACGACTTTCTTGACATTCTTTTCGATGTCAGCAACTGAAACTGTTGCACCGCCGAACTGGATGAAAAGTTCAACTTTTGCATCAACTTTTTTAGCAGCGGGTTTCTTTGCAGCAGCCTTTTTAGCAGGTGCTTTCTTTGCAGCGGGTTTCTTTGCAGCAGCCTTTTTAGCAGGAGCAGCCTTCTTTGCGGGTTCTGCTTTTTTAGCAGGTGCTTTTTTTGCAGGAGCGGCTTTCTTTGCGGGCTCTGCTTTTACTTCTGTTTTCTTCTCTGTTGCGGGAGTAGTTGTTTTCTTTGTTGTTGCCATAATAAAATCCTTCTTTCATAAAATTTGAAATACATGAAATATACTGATTTATGTAAGTTTTATCTTACGGGTACATTATATAATTTCATTTCTTTTTTTGTCAAACCCTATTTGTAAAATTCGTATATTTGAACAAATGCAAAACATTTTTTGACGGTTTTTCGGTATAGGTGACAACGATTTTTTGCAAAATTTGCATAAATTGCACTTTTTTATCTCGGCATATTTTACAAAAATAAAGTTGATTTATTGTGCAAAGTTTCAAAACGACAAAATGTTTTTATACATATTACACTACTTTGTCAAAAAAATATGTTGTATTTTACCATAGAATAAACTTGCTAAATTTGACAGAAATGATATAATAACAAAGTACGATTTATAGGACAAAATGAAAGACTTGTCTTTCGGGGAAATATATGATTTCGTGTTTTCTGAATGTCGGCTCACAGGTTGTTGTGTTATTTATCCTTATGGGAGTCGGCGTTGTTCTGACAAAACTGAAGATTTTAACTCAAAGCGGAGTTTCGTCTATGACGGGGCTGATACTTTATGTTGTGTCACCGTGCTTGATTATTAACGCGTTTTTGCGTGAATACGACAGCGAGATGATGAAAAGCCTTTTAACTGCACTTATCGCTTCAATCGGGATAATGACACTTTCCGTTATTATAGCAAGGTTGCTGTTTGGCAAAGTCGAAGAAAACAGAGGGGTAATACTAAAATTTGCCGTTGTGTTTTCCAACTGCGGTTTTATGTCAATTCCGCTTCAGCAGGCTTTGCTCGGTGACGAGGGTGTTTTTTACGGTGCTGTTTTTCTTGCTGTGTTCAACTTCTTTATGTGGAGTTACGGACTTATCACAATGAGTGGCGAGAAAAAGCCGAAGTTGATGATAAAGGCACTTGTAAACCCCGGCATTATCGGTACAATTATCGGTATAATTCTCTTTGCTTTTTCGTTAAGACCGCCCGAAGTTGTTACTTCCGCCGTTGATTATCTTGCATCAATGAATACCGCTTTGCCTATGATAGTAATAGGATACTATCTTGCAACATCAAATCTCAAGAGGGCGTTTTCGTCGGTCTTGTCATATATAGCAATGGCATTAAGACTGGTTGTTATTCCTCTGCTTACTTTGATAGTTCTCTTTATGCTGAAAGCAGATAAAATTTTATTGCAGGCGATTGTTATTTCCGTTTCGTCACCGGTTGCGACTTTTACTACTATGTTCAGCGCAAAATACGGCAGAGATACCGAACTTTCCGTAGGGATAGTTGCGGCGACTGCACTTTTGTCTATGATAACCATTCCGCTTATTGTCGGAATTGCTCAATATATTACGATGTAAAAGGAGAAGACTATGCCGAAAAATCCGAAACAAAAACAGAAATTGCTGTTTATAGTAAAATACCTTTTGGAAAATACAGACGAAAATAACGGCGTGACTTTGTCAGAAATTCTCGACTACCTTGACAG
>JAZLJE010000111.1:0-11827 GCA_045617705.1 Ruminococcus sp. | reverse complement strand
TACAGCAGGAGGTAACATCGTGGCTAAAAAGAATGTTCCTACCACAGAAGAGCCGTTCGTTCCTGAACAACTCGAGCGTTTGGAAAACAAAGGCGATATAGCCGTTGACAAGCAACGCAACAAATCAATATTTGACAGATTTTCCGCACGCAGGGACTCAAAGGATATTTCTCGCCAGGTGCGTTGGAAACGCCGTGCAGGCGTTGCCCTCGTAATTTCCCTTCTCGTGCTGTTGATAATTTTCATTATCGCATGGCTGTTCACGACCATAGGTGACCTCGTCATTTCCGTCGAAAACGGTGCTGCAAGAAAAGGTATCACCGTTTCCCAGAATGCCGACGGCTCTGACCCGCAACTTGAGTTAAGTGCCGAAAATGTTACCGAAGTCACGAACATTACATACTCTTGGTTGCCGACTAACCTCGATACCGAGAAAGACGGCTCCCATAACGGCAGAAACTACCTTGCCTATACTTTCTATCTGACAAATAACGGCAAAGAAACTTTGAATTATGAGTCAACTTTGAAGATTATAGGTGTTGCAAAATCTGCCGATGAAGCAATGCGTGTTATGGTTTATAAGAACGGTGAGCCAACCATTTATGCAAAGCCCAATATGGATAAGTCACCGCTTGAAGATATAGTTAACTTCGAGTTCGTGGACGATGATATTATTCTCCACGATACTACCGAAGATTTTGCCCCCGGCGATACCACAAAGTACACAATCGTTACCTGGATTGAAGGTAACGACCCCGAGTGTATTGATGATATTATGGGCGGTTATACAAAAATGCAATGGTTCTTTAATGTTGAAGGTGAAGAATTATAAAAATTCTACCTTTTAGTCGCCCCTTGTGAGGGGAGATGTCGTGCAACGCACGACAGAGGGGTAGTCTTTCAATCAGAAATCGCAACGCGATTTCCCCTTAATTATTCATTATTCATCATTCAATATTCATTATTTTAGGATCGGCTTCTCTGATGCTATATGATGGGGCATAACCCCGTAACAGAGATAATTAGTGACAAATTTGATTATAAGAAGCACATTGTGCAATAAAATATAGGAGTAGAACTTATGGATACAATTTTTAAATTCCTGTTTGACTTTTTAGGTCAGTTCTTTGGCTCAATCTGGAACGCTATCGTAGGCATCCTCAAAGCTATCTACGGTGCATTCGATTTCCCGAAATATGTTGAAATTATCAAAAACTATACAACAACTCTCGGCGGTCTTGCTTGGGTAGTTGCTATAGTTGCTATTATCCTGCTTGCAGGCGTACTCGCTTTGATAGTTTTCTTTATCATCAAAGCAATAAAGAAGACAGTAAAATTCAAGAAGAAAGTAAAAGATACAAACGACCTTGTTAACGAAGTTAACGCACTTAACAAAGAAGTTATGCGTATGAACCTCGAAAAAGACAAGATTCTTTCTATGAAAGTTTCTCAAATCGGTCTTAACCCCAACGAGATTTCCGAACTCACAGGCGAGGAAATGGAAGCACTCAACGCAGGCGAAGAAGAGGAAGAAGCATCAGGCCGTTTCAACAAACTTATCACTATCGACGAAGAGTGGGCAGATTATCAGCCGCCTGAATATGACTGGACAATTACTCTTCCCGAATTTTGTGACCGTTTCCGCAACTTTGCTTGTTCAAGACTTAAACTTTTCTATGATATAAAGATTTTGCGTTGTTTCGTAGCAGGTTTTGCTTCAACCCGTCTTATCATCTTACAAGGTATTTCCGGTACAGGTAAAACTTCACTTCCTTACGCTTTCGGTAAGTATGTAAACAACCCCGCTGTTATCGCATCAGTTCAGCCTTCTTGGCGTGACCGTACCGAACTTTTCGGCTACTTCAACGAATTTACAAAGAGATATAACGAAACCGACCTTCTCCGTGCTTTGTACGAAGCATCATACAACGAGAATGTCTATGTTGTAATCCTCGACGAAATGAACATCGCGCGTGTTGAGTACTATTTCGCAGAGATGCTTTCAATTCTTGAAATGCCTGTTCACGATGAATGGATTGTTGAACTTGTTGCTGCTCCGTGGCCTGATGACCCGAAACATTTCCACGGCGGAAAACTTACTATCCCCGACAACATTTGGTATGTCGGTACTGCTAACAACGACGACTCTACATTTGCTATTACAGATAAAGTTTATGACCGTGCTTTGCCTATCGATATCAATACAAAGGGTAAACCTTTCGAAGCACCGGACACAGAACCTATCTTTATCAACTACAAATACTTCACAAAACTTCTTGACGACGCTGTTGCCGCTAACCCCATCAGCGAAGAAAACTTGAAGAAGATTGAAATTCTCGACGACTATGTAATCGAACATTTCCGTGTTGCTTTCGGTAACCGTGTTATGAAGCAACTCAAAGCCTTTGTTCCCGCCTATGTTGGTTGTGGCGGTACAGAGGTTGACGGTATTGACTATTGCCTTTGCAAAAAGGTTTTGCGTAAATTCGAAGCACTCAACATTTCTTATATCCGTGACGAAATCGACGGTCTTGTTCAGCAACTTGACCAGTTGTTCGGCAGAGAGAATATGAACGAGTGTAAAGAATATGTTCGTATGCTCCAGAAGATGGTCTGATTTACTTTACTTTATTGTGTTCGAGGTGATTCCCGATGATTGATTACAGCAGATACTACCGTGCTTATGCCGAAATGAAACAAACTCTTGAAGGGGATTACGCTCAAGGCTATCTTACAGGCGCTATTTCCGATGCCGACAACGGCGAGGACGATTTAACAGGTAACGCGAGTAACCGTGTTATCGATATGGAATGGGTTATCAAAATCGAAGATGCTCTGCCTTATATCGAAAAGGCGATTGATGAACAAAGAAAATTCATCGAAGAGTACAAAGAGGTAGACCGTATTGATAAGGTTAAACAGGTTGGCAAAGATGCCGTTCAGCACCTTACCCAGCATACTAACCTTATCCAGTCGCTCGAACCCGACGGTTCTGTTGTACCGAGCAGATTGCTTAATACCCACCGTGAAGATAGTTTTGCGACGTATGAAAATCGTTTCTTACATACACTTATTTTCAAAACGATTGCTTTTGTTGAAGCGCGTTTCCGTGCTATGCAAAATGCCCCGAACGACTCCGAAACCAATATGCGTATGAGCCGTGAGGTTGTACTGAATAATCAAAAATTCAATTTCAATATCAATTATTCCGCCGAAAGTCACGACCGTGACCGTGTCGGCAGGGAAGAAGCGATAGAGAGTCTTACCGACTACGAGCGTATTGAGCGTATCCGTATGCGTCTTGATGACTTTGCCGGTACAGATTTGATAAAATCATTAAACGGCTGTATCGCCGTAAAATCTCCGATAAACAAAACCAACTGTATCAAACAGGACCCCGCGTTCAAGCAGTGCTATGAACTGTGGACATTTATCGAAGGTTACTTAAAAACCGGTTACGTTCTCGAAATCAACGAGTATAGTGGCGATATGCCTAAGGATGTCAAAAACGAAATCTACGATGTAATGGCATTCCAGCATTTCGTAATGACAATCAGCACAAACAAAGCGTTGAGAGAGAAACTCCACGCCGAGTATGAAGCCGAGAATGCCCGCCGTGAGGCAGAGGCTAACAAACCGGAAGAAGAACTTGCCCGCTATATCGAAGACCAGATTTACGAGGCAAGAAGAGAAGAAATGGCTCTTCGTTTGAAAGAAGTCCGTGAGCGTGAAGCAATTATCGCTCGTCTTACTTCCGAACTTGAAGAAGAGAAAGAAAAAGTTCGTCAGCGTGACTTAAAGATAGAAGAGTTAAAAGCACTCCTCGAAGTCAGAGAAAGAGAACTCGAGGAAACAAGAGAGCAACTCCGTCTTGCAGAACAGCGCGTTGCCGAACTCGAAGCAGAACTCGAAGTTTGCAAGGCTCGTATCGCTGAACTCGAAACGAAAGTTTCAGAACTCGAAGCAACTATTGCAGCGCAACTTGCTCTTATTGCTTCATTGCAGGATAAAGTTTCCGAATTTGAAGCCGAGATTACTCGCTTGAACGGTGAGATAGAACAGCATCTTTCTACTATAGCACAGCAAAAAGATACTATCACCCAGCACGAAGCAACTATTGCTAATCAGGCTGCCGCTATCGCACAACTCAACGATTTGGCTGCTCAAAATGCAACAACAATAGATTCTTTGACTGCACTCAATACCGAACTCAACGCAACTGTCGAAAGTCAGTTGCAGACTATCTCACAGCAGTCTATGGATATTCAAACAAAGGACGAAGTTATCTCCTCATCTAATACCGAAAAAGCAATGCTGACCGATAAACTTACTTCTTTGCAGAATGAATATAATTCTACATTGGAAAAATACGCTGATGTTGGTGCTGAATTTGAGCAACTCAATTCCGTTATTGCCGCAAACGATGCCGAAAGAGAAGAACTCAATCACCAAATCAGAGTACATCTCAATATGCTTTCTGCAAAAGATGCCATCATCGACACTCTTAACAAAGAGAAAGAGTCGATGAACGAACAGGCTGATTTGTATACAAAACAGCGTGACGCTCTCTATGAGAAAGAGTCCGAAGTTGTTGCGTTGAATAACTCAATGCGCACTCAGGTCGAAACGCTGAAAAACCGCGATGCCGAAATACGAAAACTTCAATCCCTTGTCAACGACTCAACTGTTGAGAAAGAGAAAGCCATCGCAGAAAATTCCGAGAAATGCAACGCTCAAATCGAGGCTATGAAAGTTCAGTATGAGCAGAGGATTGCTCAATTAGAACAGGAAAAACTCGCTGCTTGCAGTTTCACCGACGAGCAAAAATACTCTGTCCGTCTTGAAGCCGAGAAGAAACAAATTAAGGCTGACTACGATGCTAAACTCAAAGAGGCTACAAAGAAAGCAAAAGCCTTTGTCAAGAAAGCAAAAGTTCTTTCTGACTACAAACCCGCCGCAATTATGAATCTTGACGGCGTAGAAGATTACAAGTAATCTTCAAAACTTTTATTACAAAAACATTTATTAACTAAAATTTTTATGAAAGGAGCAATATCAATGAAAAGAAAATCCCATCCGCTAATTACCAAGGGCATTTTGATATTGCTCTCTTTAATTGTTTTGATATTCATAACCTCCTACGCTTGGTTTACAAGTATCAATAACCCGGTTACCGCGACTAATGTTTCGATTACTTCTTCAAAAACTTCTAATTTTGAAGTTGCTGTCGGTTTTTATTCGTCCGAAACAGGAGACTATTTGACAACCGACTTCACAACGAGTACTATCAATCTTGCTCATTTAACTGTTAGCGAGGATGATGAAGAAGAATACAGCATTTATGACAGTTGGTCACCGAAAGACCTAACAGGTAGTGGCGGTTGGGACGGCACTCGCTATACACTTATCCGTCCCGGTTTGCAAAACCGTAACAAAGAAGTAAAAGAGAACCCATTCTCCTATACTGTTCCTACACCGGGAAAAGAATTTTTGATGTTTGACTTTATTTTCAGGTCAGATTCTGCTGCTGCTATCAGTCTTGCTGAAAAATCTTTTGCAAAAGCGTCTTGTGAGGCGGCTGTTGCAGATGGCAGTTTGAGCGAAGATGATACTACAGGACAGGGTTTCTCTGTTGATGCAATAGTAGGCTCACTTCGAGTATCGTTTGATCCGTTTAATTTCCAAAGCGGTGACACTCTATCAAAAGTTTTGTCAGAGGATGTAAGCCGTCTTGTCTGTGATGAAGGAAATACCCCGGGAGCCTCGTGTGTTTGGATTCCCCGTCCTGACTTGTTCCTAAATCAACCAGATCGTGATGTAGAATCATATAGTTTGATAACAGGACTTTCTGATAATTCAAAAGGAACTTTTAATCATAAGTATTGGGCACCGTCAACAGGCGATACAGGTGTCGAAAAAACTTTCCCGACAAATAAAACACTTGTGGGTTCCGATAACGAATATGGCGCAAAGACGGTTTCTCTTGCGAGTGATTCAAATGTCAAAAAGTGTAAAATATGCGACTTTTCTTTGAATGAAGATGAATACTATTATGGCAAAGTAAGAGTTTTCATTTGGACTGAGGGTGACGATGCCGAAGCAAGAAAAATCCTTGTCGGCGGTCAGTATAGCATTTCTATGGATTTATTACAGGGATAATTATTTTTAGAGGTTATATTTACTATGGATAACAAAAAACAAACAAAAAAGAAAAGTAAATATAATAAACTCAAGGTTTCTCCGTTAATACCGATTATTGCGGTTATCGAGATAGCCTTGCTTGTTTGTGTCTGTACTTATGCGTGGTTTACTGTTGCTTCAAGCAAAACCGCTATGTCTGACCTCATAAAAGTTGACCCTGATTCAGGTCTTGAAATCGACTTTGCCGATACCGATGACGGAAAAATTCATATCAATGATTATTTAAACAACTTTACCTTTGAGCCGGCAACCTCTCTTGACGGACGCAATATTTTCTTCCCGACAACCGGTACTTTTGCGAATGCAACTAACACTTCTGCATCTGATATGGCAATAACCAACAAAATGACTTTTCGAGAAGGTACGATTAACGATATCAACTCAAAGTATATCAATATCGACTTTTCACTTACAAATACAAGTGATACCGCTATCCCCGTTTATCTTTCCAGTTTATCTAAATTTTCTGTAGAAGACAACAGCGGAAACAAGAAAAATTCTTCTGCACTTCGTTTTGCGTTCTACAAAAATGATGGTGATCCCGGAGATACTGACGGACCTTTCACTATTTATTTTGTAAATTCTTTTTCAGATTGCAGTACTCCTTATATTTACCTTTGGACTAAAAATTCTGATGGAGAAACTGTAGATAAAAATGCCAATTATCCTGGAGTTCCAATGGTAAAGTATAGCGGTAACATATATTCCTATACTTTTGATAATAACCAATATGCCAATATGATTTTTAATGATGGCAAAGACCCCAATAAGGTATCCGATACTTCACAAACAGAGGATATCAAATGCTCCGATGTGCACAATTTGGATAAATTCCAGTTAACAACTTACAGAACTGATAATAGAAAGAAAATCTATTCATATTCTACTACTGAAGGTTATCAAACTCCGAGTGGTTATGCTGTTGTTGCACCCGGCACTTCTACAGGTTTTACCCGTTACTATGAACCTGTTCTTGAAATTAATAATGATACCGGTGCTCCTACATCCGTAACTCCTGCCTATGCCGGTGCGTTTGATGATTACCTCTATCATAAACCGGTCGAAGGGGGACAAGACAGCAGAAATTTATTTACTATTGCTGCAGGTGAAAAAGTTTCCCTTTCTCTTGTAATATGGCTCGAAGGAACCGACAAAGGCTGCGTAGCCGAAGATTATGCAAATTTGCATATTAATATTGACTTCCTCTTTGCTACGGAACAAGCAGGTGCCGATAACCTGTTTAGATATAATTTCTACGATAGAACTCTCGAAACATGGGTTCGTAACACCGGTATTTCAAGAACCGGCAACCTTGTCAATCCTGTTGTTATGCTCTATGATAACAAAGACCAAAAAGGTTATCTGATGTATAACGACTCAAAGCAACCCGAACTTTGGTACTGTGATGCACCCGACTATGTTTGCACTCACGATATCGTTTTCCGCCGTGTTAACCCTGCCGATGAAACCGACATTTGGAACTGGTGGGAAGCAGGCAAATGTGCCGATATGGAACAAGGCAGTACAAAATTTGTTGATTATAGCAAAAGAAAATATAAAGATACAAATGGTGATACTACATTTACTGGTACTACATTTACTTCAAATCATTTGACTTCAGCAACCGTCAACTTCACCGCCTTTGGTGACAGCGGACTTTATGCTACACAAGAGAATACAAATCGACCTGTTTGGGAACAAAGACCGAATCTTCATTCCTGTGGCGGTGCTTGGGGTAATCACCAAACATCCGAATTCTGCGTAGTTGATGGTACACAGAACACTTGGTATGATGACAATCATGGCATTCTTACAATGCGTTTTGATTTAGGCGGTCAGCATATCGAGTACAAGGCGTCACCATTTAGAAATTCAATTTACAGATTTTCGTTACCAAGTGTTGTTGCATCTTCATCTTCATCATATAAAATTAACATTGGCAGATATTTTAACTATATGGATAATATGAGTGCACTTGAAGATGAAAACGACAATGATGATTTAAAATATAGTCAATGTGTAATTCAAAATCAAACTTATGGCGGACCATATTTGCAAGCCTATGCCGATTTTAATAGTTCACCATCAACAAATTACTATTTCGGCGTTAATATTGTGTACTTACAGATAGAACAAGGCAATGGTTGGACTGATCATTATCCTTATGAAGGTGGAGCAGTATTCCAATTATATTTTGAAAATAAAAGTAATTCTTCACAGAATAAGTATGTTCAATGTCGCAGGGATTCTGCAGTAGGATACTCAACGGACATTGAGCATTATGAAACTTATGATACATATCCCCGTGTAGTTCCTTATGAAAATTGCAAGTATATTATTCAAAGACGAGATTCAACAGGAATGCAGGATTGGACATCTTATACTGTTAACAGTTATGAGTTCTCAAAAAGAAGAGTACAGGTTAATTATTCAGATTTAGGCGTTTCTGGAAAAGTACAGTTCGGCGAAGTTGACCATTGGCCTATTTCACAGAAACGTATCAATGTCTACTTCACAAATAATGAAGGTTGGTTGAATCTCAAAGCATATTATTGGGGACCCGGCATAAGCCTTGCTTGGCCGGGAACCGGTATGACACATGTAAGGGATAATACATACAGGATAACAATTCCTGCTAATGCAAGCGGTATTTTGTTTACCGATAACGGCGGTTCTCAAACCGTAGATATTATTCCGACATCCGATGATGCCAATACCAAACTTGAAGGTGGTTATGGCTACTATACAAGTCATACTACCGACGGTAAAGGTCATTATAAAGTAACTCGTTGGCAAGAAGAGTAGAATAATTAGCATTATTAACTATTCAATAGATTAAACAGAAAGGTGGTGTCACAGTTGAATAAAAAATGCTCAAAGCAGAAGAGAAACTTTATTAATACATATTTGAGCCATATTCTCATCTCGATTGTGGCACTCATCGAATGTTTAATTCTCTTAACATTTACCACATTTTCGTGGATTGAGTCCTCATCTTCTTTGGAAATTTACGGAGATAATCTTGGCATCGCTAACAATATGTATTTTCAGATTGAAAACGATACGACAGGTGAGGTTGACCTCAACGCCTTTTTCCGTCAAACAAGCAATTTTAGATATTCGATGGTATCTTCTGCAAACGGA
This sequence comes from Ruminococcus sp., assembly GCA_045617705.1. GTDB lineage: Bacteria > Bacillota > Clostridia > Oscillospirales > Acutalibacteraceae > Ruminococcoides. The sequence goes on along the minus strand of JAZLJE010000111.1, from coordinate 2,482 downwards.
AAAACTTTCTTTATGCCAAAGATAAATAAAACTCAAGAAGAAAGAGTTGGAACATATTCCTATCGTAAAGCAGACACAACCGACTATAACACAAGTTATCGTGCGGTCGATTTCAAATTTCACAACACAACTTCAAGTCCGGTATATTATGGCTTCGATAACGACAATCCTTTTACTTCCGATATTGAGGATCAAGATTTGAAAAAACTTGTTGAAAGTGCATTTCTCTTTTCCGTTGATGTTAATGGTTCTTCCTCACCGGTGATTTATGCAAACAGTAATTCAACTATTTCTTATAGCGGAATTACTAACACATCCGGTAGTTATACCACATTTACTCCTAAAAAAATTACAAAACTCAGCGGTACCACCGGTACGCGTGCTTTCCAAGTTGCAAAAAATACAACAACAAGCGTTACTGTTAGAGTATGGCTTGAAGAAAGAGTACTTATTAACGCCGGTTTGTCAGAAGAACAGAAAGCAACTATTCTGTCTTCCCAAATAACTCTTAACTTAAAATTCGTGAAATTCACAGGAAAGCCGGAATCAATTTATACACCAATATTCCTCAATGATCCAATCGGCTTGTTTGACCACAATAGTAGTATTAACCTTAAGGATGTAACTGAAGATAATACTACAAAAACATATACATTGTCTTGGGTTTCAGACAATAACAGATATGAATATAACGGTTCCGGCGGTTCTGTAACCGGTCTTGACCTTGATAACGCATCTTTGGATAGTGCTTATTTCTACCAAAAAATTGGCACAAATGCAGCAAAATATTCTTACTGTAACAGTACGCCGCAAACTGATGAAAGCGGTGTTGAATTTACATTGCTCAACAGCGTTGCTACAAGCTCAAGTTATTACTCAATAGGTACTTGGGACGAAAGTTCAAAAGAGGTTTTCTTCAATCCGCAGAACTTGACATATTATTCTTCGTCAGATTATAACGACCAGTCATCCGGCATAAGTAACCGGATACCAATGAATGATGTAAAAATCTACTGTACCACAGGTGGTTCCTATCCGTTAAGACAGATTGCTTTGCTGACATATAATAGTTCTACGCAAAAATGGTCCGGTACCGTACCGAATTACTTTGTTAATAACACTTTGTATTTCTATTACTGTCCGGGCAATAATGTATTTTCTACTTCCGGTGCAGTAGTAATTGACGCTCCCTCTCCGACAATGTATAATGGAGTCTATGAGTTCAAACCTCTCGGATATACTGATACTAATAATAAAGAAGGTGTCGGAACATGGGGAGATACAAAAACTATTGACATTTCTTCCGAACTTATCGAGTCCGAAATCGCTCCGACAGATAGATACAAAGTTTCAGCCATGTTCGGAAATACACGCTATTCTTACTATATGCAGCCTCATGCTGACCACATTTGCCACTTTGCTTATGTACCCGAGTCTGCAGGTTCTTCTGATACAAACCTTATAGGTTTCACGAAGATAGTTAGTGGCGGAACGATTCAGTTTACTCCTTCAAAGAGTGACGACCTCACAAAGTACTATATTGCCAAAGATGCTGACAACAACACTTACGAAGGCGGATGGAATCTCGCCGTTATCGTTGACGGTACAGCCGAACATCTTATATATGGACTTATGCACGAAGAGAATAATACCTCATCGTTAAAATATACCCACAACGGTACAGAGTGGTACAACTTTACTCGTCTTGACGATTATCGTTGGTATACTGTTCTTAACAACAATATAACACAGTTGCCTGTTCGCTGGACTGCTTATGCAAATACAGGCACATATTTCGATTATACATTTAGAACAATCGTACCGGACCAAAATCCGAATGATGTGGGCGGTATCTATATGACAATAGTCGAGAAATAATATCTTGAAAATACTATAAAAGGTGGTGAGAAAATGAAACATAACAGAAAAAACGGTACAATGCGTCACTCTGTAAATAAGCACTTTGAGCGTACTGAATGTACAAAAGATAATTCTAATACAGAATTAAAGCGTTCACAAAGAGCAACTAAATCAAAAGACTCAACTGTGTCCGCATTTAATGCTATCCCTAAGAAAACTCTGATTTTCGCAATGCTGATTATGCTCGTTTTCGGTTTCATTTCCACTACCTTCGCAGCATATTTTGCAACCGCAAAAGACGATACAGCTTCTGGTGGCTCACTTATCGGCTCAATCCGTACCGCAAAAATCGAAAAAGATAACAAAGACTCCGACATCGCCCCTGTCGGCGCTGATGTTGATATAATTGACCTTGGTGCAAATACAACTGTTTCTGATGGTAACGGTTATTTGTATTTCCAATTCAATAAAAATGATACTTGGTGGAATAATACAGGTTGTTATCATGTTGCGTGGATATGGGGTACAGGATTTAGTTCACAAGTTGCTCGTATAACAAAAGTCGGAACAGATTCAAACGCTTCTACCGGCAATACTTCTGATGTATTTAATATGAAAATCC
>JAZLJE010000110.1:0-2943 GCA_045617705.1 Ruminococcus sp. | reverse complement strand
TAACTGCGTTTGGTAAAACCAAACGCAGTTATAGATTATTATTATGCTTTCTTTACCTGTTCAACAAGTTTTGTGAAAGCCTCGGGATCGGAAACAGCGATTTCCGAAAGCATCTTGCGGTTTAACGCAATATCTGCTTTTTTAAGGCCGTTCATAAATGTTGAATAGTTTGTGCCGTTTGCTTTGCAAGCAGCAGAAATACGGGTAATCCAGAGTCTTCTGAAATCTCTCTTCTTCTGCTTACGGCCGATATAGGCATAGTTGCCGGATTTCATTACGGCCTGTTTTGCCATTTTAAAGTGCTTACTTTTAGCACCGTAGTAACCCTTTGCAAGTTTTAAAGTCTTTTTTCTTCTTTTGCGAGTCATCATCGCACCTTTAACACGTGCCATTATATATTACCTCCGAATATTAGAAATTTACTGCGATTATTTATAAGGGTTAAGTCTCTTGAGTTGAGCAACATTTGTTTTGTCGGCTGCAACAGTCTGTCTTAAACCTCTTTTACGCTTTGTGGTCTTTTTGTTCAAAATGTGGCTTTTGTAAGCGTGAGCGCGGATGACTTTACCGTTTTTGGATACTTTAAAGCGTTTTTTTGCTCCGCTGTGTGTTTTGATTTTAGGCATAATATTATCCTCCTTTAATTACTTTGTCGCCTTTGGGGCAAGGAACATAAGCATCTGGCGTCCTTCAAGTTTTGCGGGTTTTTCGATAACGGCTGCTTCTTCACACGCATCTGAAAAGCGTTTCATAATGTCGTAGCCGTATTCGGCGTGTCCCATCTCTCTACCGCGAAAACGGATAGAGACCTTTACTTTGTCGCCGTGTGCAAAGAATTTAAGAGCGTTCTTGAGTTTGGTGTTAAAATCGTGGACATCGATATTAAGAGAAAGTTTGATTTCCTTTACATCGATAGTGTGCTGATTCTTTCTTGCTTCTTTTTCACGCTTAGCCTGCTCGAAGCGATATTTGCCGTAGTCCATAATTTTGCATACGGGCGGAGTCGCTTGGGGAGCGATTTTGACTAAATCGAGATTTTTTTCAGAAGCGATGGATAAAGCGTCTTTTGAAGACATAATTCCGAGTTGAGCACCGTCAGGTCCGATTACACGCAACTCTTTGTCACGAATTTCTTCGTTGATTTGAAGTTCCTTGTTGCTAATAAGTAGCACCTCCAAAGTGAAATACAAAAAATAAATGCGAACAGAAAACCCCGTCCGCATAACAATACCAAAGAAAATCAAATGATTTGAAGTATTGACCCGTGCAGACGACACCCCACAGGTGAAAGCCTTTTGCTTTGCTTTATTGTTCCTAAGTATTATATTATCTTTTATTTTGTTTGTCAAGAATTATTTTTGAAAAAATATGTATTATTATAGTAAAAAACAGTTTTGGGAGCAAATTATGCAATATTATTACGGAAATTACGAAGATTACTCAAAAGTAATCTATAAAAACAATCTCAGAAAAGACTCCAACAGGCTGGGAATACTGTTGATATTATTCCACGCGTTTATGTTCGGCTTTTCGTTTATTTCTTCAATATTCCTTGTTTTCGGTCTACCCTATGATTCAAAATCTTCTGTTCAGACTTTTTTGCTTGATGGCGTTATTTCGCTTTTGGTTTTCTTTATTACGGGACTTGTTTACATTTTTATCGTAAATCTTGATACAAAAGTTATATTTCCTTTTGAGAAAATTAAAGCGTCACTACTTACAAAAATCGTTATCATAGGTCTTTCGGTTGCTTTGGTATCAAATTATGCGTCCGATATGCTGTCCGATGTATTTTCCGTTTTCGGTATAGACAACTCGATTGATTTTTCATATAATGTCGACTCACCTTTGTCGATACTTCTCTACTTTGTCACCGTAGCACTTGTACCCGCTTTGGTTGAAGAATTTGCTTTTCGCGGAATAATTCTCGGCACACTTCGAAAATATTCCGATACACTCGCGATAGTTGTATCTGCCGGACTTTTCGGACTTATGCACGGCAACTTTGTTCAAATTCCTTTTGCTTTCTGTGTCGGTCTTGTACTCGGCTTTGTTGTTGTTAAGACAAATTCGCTTTTGCCGTCTATACTGATACACTTTTTCAACAACGCTTTGAGCGTATTTTTTGATATTCTTTATACAAACAAAGTGATGAATGAAAATGTTATTGACTATCTTGACTGTTTTGTTACTGCCGTTATCGCTCTTTTTGCTATATTTTTCTTTGTTAAACTTATCAGAAAGAACAAAGAAATTTTAACTATTGAGAAAAAAGATGAAGAAATGCCATTCAAAGAAACAGTAAAAACTGTTTGCTCTTCTCCTTGTATGATAGTTTTTGCTTGTATTTCGGTTTTGGAAGCGTTGCTTGTTCTTGTTACATTGTGATGAATACGGAATATATGAAAGAGGCTTTACGCCTTGCGAAAATATCTTTTGACGAGGGTGAAATCCCCGTCGGTGCGGTTATCGTCAAAGATAAACAAATCATCGGTAGGGGCAGAAACCGATGTGAACAAAAGAAAAATCCGCTTTGCCACGCTGAAACAGAAGCGATAGAGGACGCTTGCTCACGCCTTTCCTCTTGGCGACTTTCTAACTGTGAAATGTATGTTACAATGGAGCCTTGTCCTATGTGCGCCGGTGCTATCTCCAATGCACAGATAGAGAAAGTTTACTTCGGTGCTTTTGATGAGAAATACGGCGGTTGCTCATCTGCTTGTAATGTCTTCAAAACTGAAGGTGCATACAAGACGAAATGCGAAGGCTCTATGCTTGAAGATGAATGCAAAGCACTTTTATATGAATTTTTTAATAAAATACGCAAAAAGACTAATGACGATTGATTTTGTCATTAGTCTTTTAATATGTTACTTATTTTGTATATTAAGAATTTCTTGTGCTGCAAGCAAAATCCCGATTTTTGAAGAATTAAAGTTAAGT
>JAZLJE010000109.1:0-2436 GCA_045617705.1 Ruminococcus sp. | reverse complement strand
CAAAACGGTTATAACCTCGGCTTTCGCACCTTCGTACTTCAGTCGGGCGAAGATGACTATTACACCGATGATATTATGTGCGATATAGTAGCAGAAATTAAGCGTCGTTTTCCCGATTGTGCCGTAACTTTGTCGCTTGGTGAAAAAGACTTTTTGAGTTACAAAAGGCTTTTTGAAAGCGGTGCTGATAGGTATTTATTAAGACACGAAACGGCAGACTATATGCACTACAAAAAACTGCACCCGAAAGAGCAGACTTTTGAAAATCGTATGACCTGCCTTTACAGCCTTAAAGAAATAGGTTACCAGACAGGTTGCGGATTTATGGTAGGCTCGCCGTATCAAACACCGAAAACAATCGCAAGCGACTTGAAATTTATCGAAAATTTCCGGCCCGAAATGTGCGGGATAGGACCTTTTATTCCTGCATCCGACACACCTTTTGCAAAATTTTCAGGTGGGGATACGGAGTTTACATGCTACCTTTTGTCGCTGATAAGACTGATAAAACCGAATGTACTTTTGCCGTCAACCACCGCTTTGTCAAGTGTAGCACAAAACGGATTGGAACAGGGTATTCTTTCGGGAGCAAATGTAATTATGCCGAACCTTACACCGAACGACGAAAGATGGAAATACTCAATATATGACAACAAAAACGCCTCATATATCGAAACAGCAGAGAATATATGGCAACTCAAAGAAAAAATGTATTCAATAGGATATGAAATCGTCACAGACCGTGGTGATGCTAAAACTATATAATTTATCTGACGGGAAAGTATACTGCCCCGCAAGAAAGGAAAAACTATGGCACTTTATAATCCTAAATCAATGCATGCCGATGAGTTTATCAATGACGCGGAAATCAGAGAAACTCTCGAATATGCAGAAAAAAACAAAAACAATGTTGAACTTATTGATGCGATACTGGAAAAAGCCCGTCCGATAAAAACCGCGACAGGCTGTAAATGCAACGGACTTACTCACAGAGAAGCATCTGTTTTGCTCGCCTGCGAAATTCCCGAAAAGGTGCAGAAAATCTATGAAATTGCCGAGGAAATCAAACTTGCTTTCTACGGCAACCGTATAGTAATTTTTGCTCCGCTTTATCTTTCAAACTACTGTGTAAACGGTTGTCTTTACTGCCCTTATCACTATTGTAATAAGCACATCACAAGAAAGAAACTGACACAGGAAGAAGTAAAAAGAGAAGTTATCGCTTTGCAGGATATGGGACACAAACGCCTTGCTGTCGAAGCAGGCGAAGACCCTGTGAACAACCCGCTTGAATACATCCTCGAATGTATTGACACCATCTATTCTATTAAGCATAAAAACGGTGCTATCCGCAGAGTAAATGTCAATATTGCCGCTACTACGGTCAAAAACTATGGAAGACTCAAAGATGCCGGAATAGGTACATACATCCTTTTTCAGGAAACATATCACAAAGAAAGTTATCTGCACCTTCATCCGACAGGACCGAAGCACGATTATGACTATCATACCGAGGCTATGGACAGAGCAATGCTCGGCGGTATTGATGATGTAGGCTTGGGCGTTTTGTTCGGACTTGAACTGTATAAATACGAATTTGCGGGACTTATTATGCACGCAGAACATCTCGAGGCAGTTCACGGTGTCGGACCTCATACCATTTCCGTACCGAGAGTAAAGAAGGCTGACGATATTGACCCCGAAGCCTTTGACAATTCCATTTCCGATGAAATGTTTGCAAAAATTACCGCTTGTATCCGTCTTGCAGTTCCCTACACGGGAATTATCATTTCAACAAGAGAGTCAGAACAGGTGCGTTCAAAACTGTTGCGACTCGGTGTTTCTCAAGTCAGTGGCGGCTCGCGTACTTCTGTCGGCGGTTATGCGGAAGAAGTTCGCCCGCACGATACAGAGCAATTTGATGTTTCCGACCAGAGAACACTCGACGAGGTTGTTCGCTGGCTGATGGAAAACGGTCACATTCCGTCTTTCTGTACCGCTTGTTACCGCGAGGGCAGAACAGGCGACCGCTTTATGAGCCTTTGCAAAAACGGACAGATATTAAACTGTTGCCATCCAAACGCCTTGATGACTTTGACAGAATATCTTGTTGACTACGCAAGCGAAAAGACAAAGAAAGTCGGCTTTGATATGGTTGAGCGTGAACTTTTACGCATACCGAAAGAAAAGGTAAGAGAGATAGCAAGACAGAATATCGAGGATATCAAAAACTCAAACAAAAGAGATTTCAGATTTTAGTTTGCGGAGGTATATATGAGCCTTAACGAAACCGTTAGTGCCGAAAGACTTCATATTGCCTTTTTCGGCAAAAGAAATGCAGGAAAATCGAGTGTTGTAAATGCTGTAACATCACAAAAACTTTCGGTTGTTTCCGATGTTCTGGGTACTACTACCGACCCTGTGAAAAAGGCGATG
>JAZLJE010000108.1:0-7696 GCA_045617705.1 Ruminococcus sp. | reverse complement strand
CAAAGAAAAAGATATGCTCTCGATAGTAATTGAAGACGACGGCTGCGGGATGACAGAAGAACAGGTGCAAAATGTCACAGACCCATTCTTTACCACAAGGACAACAAGAAAAGTCGGTTTGGGTATTCCGCTTTTTAAACTCGCCTGTGGGCAAACGGGCGGAAACTTTTCTATCGAATCAAAAGTCGACTGCGGTACAAAAACAACTGCAAACTTCATTATGTCTTCTGTTGATATGGTACCTCTGGGTGATATTAACTCGACAGTTTCCATACTCATAAGATGTAATCCCGACACAGACTTTTTGTTCACCCATTCTACCGACATTGACTCTTTTACTCTTGATACAAGACAGTTGAAAGAAATTTTGGGCGATGTCCCTCTTGATAATCCCGATGTGGTAAGTTGGATAGAAGAATACTTGAAAGAACAAACTCAAATTATATACGGAGGTGTAATATAATGAAATCTTTAGCAGAATTACAAGCTATCAGAGATAAGGCTAAAGCAGAGTTGAATTTAAGACAGGAAAACCCCGATGCTATCAGAGTATTGGTCGGTATGGCTACTTGCGGTATCGCCGCCGGTGCCCGCCCTGTACTCAACGCCTTTACCGAAGAAATCGCAAAGCGTGGCTTGCAGAATGTCACAATCACTCAGACAGGTTGTATCGGCATTTGCCAGTTCGAGCCTGTTGTTGAGATAGAAGTTCCAGGCGAAGAAAAGGTTACTTATGTAAAGATGACTCCCGAAAAGGCTGTTCGTATCGTAAATGACCATATCGTCAACAAAAATGTTGTTACCGAATACACAATCGGTGCAAACACTTAATAAGGAGGACAAAGAATGTATCGTTCTAATGTACTTGTTTGCGGCGGTACCGGATGTACCTCCTCAGACAGTCTGAAAATTGTCGAAAAGCTCAAAGAAGAAATCGCAAAAAAAGGTCTTGACAAAGAAGTAAATGTCATCACAACAGGCTGTTTCGGTCTTTGTGCTTTGGGTCCCATTATGGTTGTTTATCCCGAAGGAAGTTTTTACTCAATGGTCAAGGTTGAAGATGTTCCCGAAATCGTTGAAGAACATCTCTTAAAAGGCAGAATTGTCACAAGACTTCTTTATCAGGAAACTGTTCAGGAAGACACAATCAAGTCGCTCTCAAAAACTGCTTTCTATGCAAAGCAAAAGAGAGTTGCACTTCGTAACTGCGGTGTTATCAACCCCGAAAAGATTGATGAATATATTGCTATGGACGGTTATGCGGCTCTCGGTAAAGCATTGACCGAAATGACACCCGAAAGCGTAATCCAGACTATTCTTGATTCCGGTCTTCGTGGTAGGGGCGGTGCAGGTTTCCCGACAGGTTTGAAGTGGAAATTTGCTGCTGCTAATGACGCAGACCAAAAATATGTTTGCTGTAACGCAGACGAGGGCGACCCCGGTGCATTTATGGACCGTTCCGTTTTGGAAGGCGACCCCCACGCTGTTTTGGAAGCAATGGCTATTGCAGGTTATGCTATCGGCGCTTCGAAAGGTTACATATATGTTCGTGCTGAATACCCCATCGCCGTAAAGCGTTTGCAGATTGCTATCGACCAGGCTCACGAATACGGACTTTTGGGCGACAACATCTTCGGCACAGACTTCTCATTTGATATCAAACTCCGTCTTGGTGCAGGTGCTTTCGTTTGCGGTGAAGAAACATCGCTGATGACATCTATCGAAGGTAAACGCGGCGAGCCTCGTCCCCGTCCTCCGTTCCCCGCACTCAAAGGTTTGTATCAAAAACCCACAATTTTGAACAATGTTGAAACTTATGCCAATGTTGCTCAAATCATCTTAAAGGGTGCAGACTGGTTTGCATCTATGGGTACTGAAAAGAGCAAAGGTACAAAAGTATTCGCACTCGGCGGTAAAATCAATCCCACCGGTCTTGTTGAAGTTCCTATGGGCACTACACTTCGCGAAATCGTTGAAGAAATCGGCGGCGGTATCCCCGGTGGCAAGAAGTTCAAAGCCGCACAAACAGGCGGTCCTTCCGGCGGATGTATTCCTGCTGAACACCTCGATGTTCCGATTGACTACGACAACCTTATCGCTATCGGCTCTATGATGGGTTCAGGCGGACTTATCGTTATGGACGAAACAACCTGTATGGTTGATATCGCAAAATTCTTCCTCGAATTCACCGTTGACGAAAGTTGCGGGAAATGTACTCCCTGCCGTATCGGTACAAAGCGTCTTCTCGAAATGCTTGAGAAAATCACTTCCGGCAAGGGTACTCTCGAAATGATTGACGAGATGGAAGACCTCTGCTACTACATCAAAGCAAATTCACTTTGCGGTCTCGGACAAACTGCTCCGAACCCCGTACTCTCTACCCTGCGTTACTTCCGTGACGAATATATTGCTCACGTTGTTGACAGGAAATGTCCCGCAGGCGTATGTAAAGATTTGCTTGAATACTCTATTGATAAAGACAAATGTTTCGGTTGCGGTATGTGTGCTAAACAGTGTCCTGTCGGTGCTATTACTGTTACAGATTACACTGCTCCCGGCAAAAAGAAACCCGCCTACGAAATCGACCACAGTAAATGTATTAAATGCGGTGCTTGTATGGATACATGTAAGTTCAACGCAATTACCAAAGGCTAAGAGAAGGGAGATATGACAATGGAAATGTTAAACATTAAAATCAACGGTCAGGATTATACCGTTGAAAAGAATACTACTATTCTTGAAGCCTGTCACAAGTTCGGAATTAAAATTCCTACTTTGTGCTACTTGAAAGACATCAACGAAATCGGTGCTTGCCGTATGTGTCTTTGTGAAGTAAAGGGTGCTCGTTCACTCGTTGCCGCTTGTGTTTATCCTATTGACAGAGACGGTACTGAAATCTTCACAAACACTCCGCAAATCCGTAAATTCAGAAAGACAACTTTGGAACTCATCCTTTCAAACCACGACAAAAAATGTCTTTCCTGCCCACGCAGCGATAACTGTGAACTTCAGAAACTCTGTCTTGAATACGGTGTAGAAGACGGTAAGTTCGACGGTGCTATGACCGAATATGAACCCGACACTTCTACTTTGCACCTTGTCAGGAACAACAACAAATGTATTCTTTGCCGTAGATGTTCTGCTGCTTGTAAAAATCAGTATGTTTCTGTTATCGGTGCTAACAACCGTGGTTTCGATACCGAAATCGGTTGCGCATTCAACAAAGACCTCGCTGATGTAACTTGTGTAAGTTGCGGTCAATGTACTGCAGTTTGTCCGACAGGCGCTTTGGTTGAGCGTGACGACACAGCAAAAGTTTTCGAGGCTATTGCTGACGAAACAAAGCATGTTGTTGTTCATACTGCTCCGTCTATTCGTGCGACACTCGGCGAATGCTTTGGTATGCCTATCGGCACAAATGTAACAGGCAAGATGGTTTCTGCTCTTAGGAAACTTGGCTTTGACAAAGTATTTGATACTAACTTTGCAGCCGACCTTACCATTATGGAAGAAGGTACAGAATTCATTGACCGTGTTAAAAACGGCGGTGTTCTCCCGATGATTACTTCTTGCTCACCCGGTTGGATTAAGTTCTGTGAGCATTATTATCCCGACCTTATCCCCCATCTTTCAACCTGTAAATCTCCGCAGCAGATGCAGGGTGCTATGATTAAATCTTACTATGCAGAAAAGATGGGTATCGACCCGAAAGATATCGTTGTTGTATCTGTTATGCCTTGTATTGCAAAGAAATTTGAAATCAAGCGTGACGACCAAGGACACGACGGTCTCCAAGATAACGATTTCTCTATCTCAACTCGTGAACTTGCAAAGATGATTAAGACTGCGGGTATTCAGTTTACCGAACTTCCCGACGAAGACTTTGACCCGATTATGGGTATCGGTACAGGTGCAGGTACTATCTTCGGTGCAACAGGCGGTGTTATGGAGGCTGCTCTGCGTACTGTCGCAGATATCCTCACAGGCGAAGACCTCAAAGACATCGAATATCACGATGTTCGCGGTATGGAAGATATCAAAGAGGCTACCTACGATGTTGCAGGAATGAAAGTTAAAGTTGCCGTTACTTCCGGCCTTAAGAACGCGGCTGTTCTCCTCGACAAAGTCAGAAAAGGCGAAGCCGACTATCACTTTATCGAGATTATGTGCTGTCCCGGCGGTTGTATCAACGGTGGCGGTCAACCCATCCAGCCTGCTCATGTTCGTAACTTTACCGATGTTAAGGGACTTCGTGCAAAGGCTCTGTATGACGACGACCTCAATCTCCCGTACAGAAAATCTCACGAGAACCCCGAAATCAAGGCTATCTATGACGAGTATCTTGAAAAACCGGGCTCTCATAAAGCACACGAACTTTTGCATACTTCCTATGTAAAGAGAGAAAAATACTAATAAATTGCAGCAATTCAAACAGGGCTGTGACGATTTCGTCACAGCCCTGTTTAGTATTTAGTGTTTAGTTTTTAGTATTTAGCAAAATAAATTATTATTCCTATTTAGTCGCCCCTTGTGAGGGGAGATGTCAAGCCGTAAGTCTTGACAGAGGGCTAGCATAAATAGTATTTAGTGTATAGTTTTTAGTATTTAGTTGTAATTAGTCGGCAGGAGTATCTTTGTTTATATCTTTCATAGTAAGGCTGACACGCTTTTTCTCGATATCGACGGAAAGGACTTTTACATCAACTATGTCGCCGACTTTCAAGACTTCGCTTGGGTGCTTGATAAATCTGTTGCAAATTCGGCTGATATGCACAAGTCCGTCTTGATGCACTCCAATATCAACAAATGCACCAAAGTCGATAACATTTCGAACAGTTCCTTTGAGTACCTGACCTTCTTTTAAATCTTCCATAGAAAGAACATCGGTAGAAAGGATAACGGGAGGAAGTTCGTCACGAGGGTCACGGCCCGGCTTTGAAAGTTCCTTGACAATATCGTCAAGTGTCGGCTCGCCGACAGAAAGCATCGGTGCGACTTTTTTAATACCGCCTAATTTTTCAACTCTTTCTTCGATATCCGAGATACCGCCGTTTTTGATATCCGTCGCCTTGCACTCGCAAAGTTCGATAAGGTTCTTTGCTATATCGTAACTTTCGGGGTGAACGCCGGTATTATCAAGCGGGTTTTTGCTTTCGGCAACACGCAAAAAGCCTGCGCATTGTTCAAAGGCTTTCGGTCCTAATTTCGGAACTTTTTTGAGTTGGGCACGAGATGAAAAAGCACCATTCTCTTCCCTGTATTTTACGATATTATCACAAACGGTAGACGACAAACCCGCTACGCGTGACAAAAGCGACGGTGAAGCGGTGTTGAGGTCGGCACCGACATTATTTACGCAGTCTTCAACAATGCCGTCGAGTGCATCGGAAAGTTGCTTTTTCGGCATATCGTGCTGGTACTGTCCAACGCCTATTGCTTTCGGGTCAATCTTTACGAGTTCGGCAAGCGGGTCTTGAAGTCGCCTTGCAATAGATACGGCAGAACGCAAAGTCAAATCAAACTGCGGAAATTCCTTTGCGGCAAGTTTTGACGCAGAATATACGGATGCTCCCGCCTCGCTTACCATAGCATAGGAAACTTTGCGGTTGCAGTCTTTTATAACCTTTGCAGCAAACGCTTCGGTTTCTCTTGATGCAGTACCGTTGCCGATAGCGATAATATCGACCTTGTTTCTTTCTATCATATCTTTCAAAATTCTTGCGGACTGCTGAACTTTTATTTCGCTGTGGGTTGGATAGATAACATTTGTATCAAGCACCCTACCCGTTTCGTCAACAACGGCAACTTTGCACCCTGTACGGTAACCGGGGTCAAGTCCGAGGGTTGTTTTGCCTTTTATCGGCGGTTGCATAAGAAGTTGTCTTAAATTAGTTGCAAAAACTTTGATAGCGCCTGTTACTGCGTTTTCGGTAAGTTGTGAGCGGATTTCTCTTTCAACAGACGGGAAAATCAATCTTGTGTAAGCATCACGACAAGCCTCGATTACAGCATCGGAGCAAGGTGAATTATCGGTTACCATAATCGAGAAAATTGCATTAAGCGGTTTTGTATCGTCGAGGTTGATGCTGACTTTCAAGAAGCCTTCGCGTTCGCCCCTGTCTATTGCAAGCACTCTGTGACCGACTAATTTAGAAACAGGTTCTTCAAAATCATAGTAGATTGTGTAAACGGACTCTTTGTCCTCGTCAGACGCTTTTGAGCAAAGAGTAGCGTTGTACCACATAAGGTTTCGTACACGCTTACGAATTTCGGCATTATCGGAGCAAATCTCGGCGATAATATCAAGTGCGCCCTGCAAAGCATCTTCGGGTGAGGCTACTCCCTTTTCTTCGTCAACATACTCAACTGCCAAATCTATCGGATAGGCTTTGCGGTCTTCTTGCTCAAGAATATAGAGTGCCAAAGGCTCCAAGCCCTTTTCCTTTGCGACAGAAGCACGGGTTTTCCTTTTCGGCTTGTACGGTCTGTAAATATCTTCGACTTCAGAGAGGGTTGTTGCCTTTTCCAAAGCCTCTCTGATTTCGTCCGTCATTTTTTCCTGTGCTTCAATCTGGGCGATTACCTCTTCTTTTCTTTTATCGAGGTTTCTCAAATATTCAAGGCGTTCGGAAAGTTCACGGATAAGTTGGTCGTCCATACTGCCGTGCATTTCTTTACGGTATCTTGCGATAAAAGGAATTGTATTGCCCTCATCTAACAGGGCGATTACATTCTTTGCGTACTCCTCCTTTATATCAAAATGCTGTGCTAAACTTTGTGCGTAATCCATATAATTTGTCCTTTCGTTTATTGGCTATATTATACCACACTTTTTGAAAAAATCCAAACATTTTGTTGTCACCAAAACTACTTCTTTGCAATAGTATATAGTGTACTAACGAAAGGAGGAAAACACATGTGTTCTAACGGTTTGTTTGGTAACAATAGTTGCTGCGGTATCATCATTCTTCTTATCGTATTATGGTCCTGCTGTGGCAATAACGGTGGTTGCGGTTGCGGATGCGGCAACAACAGTCGCGGCTCTGATTGCGGTTGCGGTTGTGGTTGCGGTTCATCAGGTTGCGGTTGCGGCTCATCCGACTGCGGTTGCGGTTGCTGATAACTTTGCATTAAACGAAAAAGGCTGTCGCTTTTGTGACAGCCTTTTTGGTGTTTAATGCAGATAACTTTTCTCTGTGTCTACAGAAAAAACATTGGGCACGGCGATGTGTCCTCAAATGTTACAAAAGCAACAAGAGGGACTCGCTCATAAATCCCAATGTCCAATATGATGATATCATAATCAATTTTGAATGTCAAATAAACATGAGCGAAGTTTTTCGTAGTATTCGACTACTTTGAAACGGAAGGTGAAATCTTTTGCCGTTACGACATTATACTCATTTTTTGACAAGTCCTCTTTCATTTTTCCATCGGTTGCCGTACCGACACAAAGGGAAGGATACATCACGCACCACCAGTTATGCCCCTGCCCTTTTCCCAAGGTTATCTGTAAGGCATCGTAGTAGCCTGCGGGCATTGTGAAATTTTCATAATATCTTGTGTTAAAATAAATGTTTTTCACTTGGGCTTTTGCTTTGTAGGGAATATTATTTCGTTTTAATTCTTCGTTTGCCGTTTGTTCGATGAGTGCTAAATTTTCATTTGTGATACGCTTTGCGTCCTCTTTTGTTCT
>JAZLJE010000107.1:0-15368 GCA_045617705.1 Ruminococcus sp. | reverse complement strand
TGTGTATTTGAAATCTTTTTGTCTGTGATAAGGATAAGGGGCTCGTCGAGGTCTGCGACCATTTTGTCGGTATCTGTTACCATATACGGAGCGATATATCCGCGGTCAAACATCATACCTTCAACAACTTCGCTGTATGTTTCGGCAGTCTTGCTTTCTTCAACTGTGATAACGCCGTCTTTTGATACCTTTTCCATAGCCTCTGCTATAAGTTTACCGATAAACTCATCACCTGATGAAATTGTCGCAACTCTAGCGATATCGTCAGAGCCTTTGACAGACTGTGAATTCTCTGTGATAGCCTTTACTGCTTCTTCGCAAGCAAGGGCAATGCCTTTTTTGAGTACCATCGGGTTTGCACCGGCGGCAACATTCTTCATACCCTCGCGGACAAGAGCCTGTGCTAATAAGGTTGCTGTTGTAGTACCGTCGCCTGCTACATCGTTGGTTTTAACGGAAACTTCCTTGACAAGTTGAGCGCCCATATTTTCAAAAGCGTCGTCAAGTTCGATTTCCTTTGCGATAGTAACACCGTCATTTGTAATAAGGGGTGCACCGAATTTTTTATCCAAAACGACATTTCTGCCTTTCGGTCCCAAAGTGATTTTTACTGTATCTGCTAATTTGTCGATACCTGACTGCAATGCCTTTCTGGCATCTTCGCCGTATGCAATCTGTTTTGCCATAAATATTTCCTCCTATTATTCAACTACTGCAAGAATATCGGACTGACGAACTATTGTATATTCTTCGCCGTCAATTTTGACATCTGTTCCTGCGTATTTTGAAGCGATAACCTTGTCGCCTACGTTTACATACATTTTGACTTCGTTGCCGTCTACAATACCGCCGGGGCCTACTGCAACAACATTTGCATACTGGGGCTTTTCCTGTGCGGCAGAAGAAAGAACGATACCGCTTGCGGTAGTTTCAACTGCATCGTCGGGTTTTAAAACAACTCTGTCTAATAATGGTTTGATTTTCATATATAATCCTCCTTAAAGTATAAACAAAGAAATTAGCACTCGCATTTGTTGAGTGCTAATTACATTTTATACCAATTTTTATAAAAAATCAAGTGTATTTTGTAATGTTCAAAAAATTTTCATAAACAAAAATTATTCGTATGTTTTCATAATTACATCTGATTTCACGGAATTGGAAAGTTCAATATTAAGATTTTCGCAGGATTTCTTATTAACGAGCAAATCACAGTCGTATTTATAGATAACGGGAGTGTTTGCGGGGTTTGCGTTATGAACGAGAATATCAAGTGTCATATCCGCAGCCTTTGTACCTATTGAAATATAGTTTATGTTGCAAGTTGAGAAACAGCCTTTTTTGAGCATTTTCTCATTACCGCAAATAATGGGGATTTTATTTTCCTCGGAAAAAGATATTATCTCATCTAAATTTTCATAAATCATATTGTCAATCGGAGCATAAATAACTTCAATACCGTCTTCTTTCATTTCCTCTAATTTTTCGGAAATCTCGTTGGAAGATACAACGGGGTAGGTGTTATATGTATAGCCGATTTCGTCTGACTCCGCCTCACCTTGGGCTACAAGAGCCTGTGTAACCGATGCCTCATCAGTACCGCAGAAAATAGCACCGATTTTCTTTGCTTTCGGAAACAAGAGCATAATAGAGTCTATCTGCTCAAAACAAGGAGTATAACTTGAAACGCCTGTGATATTCTTTCCGGGGACTTCGTTGGTTTTTACAAGTCCTTCTTTTTCGGGTTCGGATACCGCACCGAATACAATCGGGATATCGGTTGTTTTTTCGGCTGCTTTTTTTGCACAAAACGGGCCTATAGCATAGATAAGGTCACATTTTGAATAAGCAATCATTTCATCAATGGCTTTTGAGCATTTCTCTTCGTCTTGTTCAAGAACATAGTCAAGAGATACCTTTCCTGAATTGATGTATCCGAGTTGAGTCAATTCATAAACAAAGCCTTTGTAACAGGCGTTACATTCTTCGTTATCGGTATGTTGAATAATTGCGATATTAAATGGTTTTTCGGTAACATTGGAAGTAGCGACAATAACTTCATCCGGTGTTGCAACTTCGGGCTTTTTTTCTCTTTTCGGTGCATTGAAAATAACAAGAGCAATACCCGATATTATCGCCAAAACCAAAACAATATTTATTATTGTAACTGCGTGTTTTTTCATTATTTCACCTACATTTAGTAAAATTCGGGAAAACAACAACATTTAGTTTAATAAATTTTCGCTTTTTTGTCAAATCGGTACACAAAAATCAGCAAAAATCCCGCACAATTTTTCAGCCTTCTACACCTTTATAATACATAAAGACATTGCACTTTATCATACCGTTGTAGAGTTTTCGCTTTTTGTCGGCGACTCTGTCAAAACATTTTTCAAATTCTTCGTCGGGGCTGATAATCGTATAAGAATAATGAGGCTTTTGCAAAAACTTCCTGCCCATTATTCTGTAAATCTCTCTTGTGCTTTCTATATCAAGCATACGCTCACCGTACGGCGGATTGGTAATTACCGAACAAAAATCAAAATCTTCTTCAAAATCGTTTATATCACGCTGTGCGAAAACAATTTTTTCGCCTACTCCTGCCTTTTCGGCGTTTTCTTTTGCTAAACTTAACGCACGGCTGTCGATATCGTAACCAAAGGCTTTAAAATCGCAATCCCGCTTTTCGTTTTCTTTTGCCCTTTCTCGTTCAATATTCACAAGAGATTTGTCAATAAATCCCCATTCTTCAAAGGCAAAGTTTCTATTTATCCCGGGCATAATATTCATCGCTTTTAATGCACATTCTATCAAAATAGTTCCGCTTCCGCAAAATGGGTCAATAACAGTATGATTACTCCTCACTCTCGATAAATCCGCCATGGCAGCCGCCAAAGTTTCTCTTATCGGGGCAGAGTTGGAAATCTCTCTATATCCTCTTTTGTGAAGTCCCGCACCTGATGTATCGAGCATAATGCTCACTCTGTCTTTGAAAATAAGAAACTGAATTTGCACAAGCGTTTGTGTTTCGTCGAACCAAGAAATGTTATATCTTTCTTTCAGTTTTTCTACAACAGCCTTTTTGATGATTTTCTGGCAGGCTGGGACTGACGACAGTTTTGACGAAACACTACTACCTTTTACGGGAAAAGCATCGTTTACGCCGATATAGTCCTGCCACGGGATTTTCTTCACTCTTTCGAAAAGGGTTTCAAAATCGGTTGCAGTAAATTCATCAAGCAAAATGAGTATTCGCTCTGCGTATCGTGATGAAATATTTGCCCTTGCGAGAGTAGATATATCGCCTTCAAAAAGGACTCGACCGTTTTCACTTTTCACATTTTCTATACCGCAAAATTTCAGTTCATTTGCGACTAAACCTTCAAGCCCCAAAAGGCATGGTGCACAAAATTTCATACTTATTTACCTCAAAAAAATCGGCGGGCAAAAGCCCGCCGAAAAAACAATCATCAATCATCAAAACTCGGTTCAAGCAAGCCGTATGCACCGTCATCACGACGATAAACTACATTTACCTCGTTGGTGTCGGAGTTGATAAACATAAAGAACTTGTGAGAAACAAGATTCATCTGCAAAATTGCTTCTTCAATAGTAATGGGTTTTATCGGAATTTGCTTTGTTCTTACGACCTTGAATTCTTCATCGGGTTCAGCAATTTCAACATCGGATGCTGCGATTAAATCATCAATAGAACCTGTACGCAGGCGCTTGTCAAGGCGAGCCTTGTTCTTTCTTAACTGTCTTCCCAAAACATCAATGCACTTATCAACGGCATCGTTCATTTCAATCTGCGTTTTCTCAGCCCTGTAAACCATCGAATTATCTTTTATGGTAATTTCAACTGTTTGGTCGTTCTTGTTGACTGTTACAACAACGAACGCCTGTGCATCCGGTGAGAAAATCTTGTCGAATTTCGAGAGTTTTTTCTCGACACGCTGTTTGAAATTGTCCCTTAGATTTACCTTTCTTGCTGTGTAGGTAACCTTCATAATAATGCCTCCTTTTGCATTACGAATTTATTTTCTGCCGCTGCCGTTTCCCCTACGGGAATAGCCACGGTTTTCGCCTCGTTTTAAGTCGGACATTTTGTCCTCGCTGGTACGCTTGAATTTGCTCATCATATCTTCAAAGGTAGCGTCTTTTTTCTGCTCATTTTCCCAAGTAAAATCTCCGGGGGAAGTTACTCTCGGTGCAGGAGTATATTTCTGTCTTTTAGGTTTTTGGGCAGACATTTCGTTATCGTCGGGTTGAGCCTGTTTTATAGACAAAGCAATCTTGCCGTCATCCGAAACAGATACGACTTTGCACGATACAGCCTGTCCGATTTTCAAGACATTTTTGATGTCGTCAACATAAGCCTTTGAAACCTCGGAAATATGTACCATACCCTTTTCCCCTGACTCAAGAGTAACGAATGCTCCGAAATTTGTTATTCCGCTAACCTTACCATTGACGATAGAACCGATTTTGAGTGACATTAAAGCAAGACTCTTTCCCTTAAAAATTTCTTATACAATCAGTCTCCGCTGACATTTACAAAAACTCTTTCCCCCGTGCCGACAAAGTCAAGGTCATCACGGGCAATCTGTTCAACATAGGAGGAAAACTCCTCGTCTGAATATTCATAGAGTTTTTTCATTTCCGAATTCTTCAGTTCCTGAACACTAACTTGAGATTTTATCTCATCTAATTCTGACTGTTTTTCTGCTATGCGGTAATGAAGATTGATAAGCGTTACCGCAGCATAGGCAGAAAAAGCAATTATTGCAACACATAAAACAACATAACCGAGTTTACTTTGTTTTTTCTCGGCTCTTGCGTTTTTGTTGTTTTTCGGTTTTTGTACTTTTTGCTTTTTTTCGCTCATAATTCTTTCCTTTGTTGCTAAAAAGCACTATATTTTGTGGTATATCCACTATCTCAACTACATTATACACCACAGCAGTAAGTATTTTCAATAGCAAATCGAAAAAATATTTTAAAAAATTTTCCATCGTTATTGCAAATTTCTTCAAGAGAAATATAATCTTCGGATATATTTTTGCTGTTATCTCCCCTACTGTCAGCCTGAAAATCAAAAATCCAACAATTTCGCCGAAAAATATGAATGCACGAACAGTACCGTCATTAAACGGCAAAGAATACAGCACGGTAAGAAATGCGGACAAAGAAAAGAAAAGTATATCGGCAAAAAATATTCGCAGAAACCTGTTTGTACCGCATCGGATAAGTCTTGTAAAATCATACACGACACCCAAAATAAGTCCCAAAACTATTGAATACAGAAAGTAGAGTGTCTGCTCTGATAATGAAAACCACATATTACTTCAAAAGCCTTGAACGCAGGCTTTTATCGCGATTATTTGAAAGATATTGAAGTGAGTTTATTTCACCGTCTATAGACACATCGCCCGACTCTAAATTCAACTTGTTTATATGAAGAGAACTGCCCTTTACTACAAGTGTTCCGAGGGCGGTTTTTACATTTACTGTCTGGTCATCAAAGCCCGACACATCAATAACCCCTGTCATAGATAGACTTTTTCTGTTGTCAAGCATAAGCGAATGCGGTTTTGTTTTGTTTATTTCCTGCATAAAAAAACCTCCATATTATCCTAATACAGATTATATGGAGATAAGGTTTTCTTTATGATTTACAGCGGTATATACATTGACGGTGCATCTTCTTTTCTTACGGTTTCGCTTATAGATTCGACACGAAATTTCACCGTCCTTTGTTCAAAATTGATTTCGACTATATCGCCGACTTTGACATCATAAGATGCTTTAGCCGGGCGACCGTTCACTGTCACCTTTGAACTTTGGCAAACCTCGTTTGCGACAGTACGGCGTTTTATAATTCGTGAAACTTTTAAATACTTGTCAAGACGCATAATATCCTCCGAGAAAACACAAAAGCCGACTTTAAAAGTCGGCTTCTGCATAAGAAAAAAGATTACTTATTAACGATTTCTTTGAATGCTTTACCGGCTTTGAAAGCGGGAACTTTAGAAGCAGGAATATCAATCTTCTTGTTAGTTCTGGGGTCACAGCCTGTACGAGCATTTCTCTCTCTTCTCTCAAAAGTACCGAAACCAACGAGTTGGATTTTGTCGCCCTTGGCAACTGCATCGATGATGGAATCGAATACTGCGGATACTGCTTTCTCAGCATCTTTCTTTGTGAGTTCAGCCTTTTGTGCAACTGCTGCGATGAGTTCTGCTTTTTTCATTTTAGTTTCCTCCATTAAAAATTTTTTGTGACAAAGTCACGGTTTATTTAACTTCTTCCCAAAGGGAATCAATTAACGAAATATCAGCCGTTTTCATATCAATCCCGCGCTTTATACAGAGTGCTTCGACCTTACGAAAACGGGTAGAAAATTTATCGGTCGCATCATACAGAGCGTGTTCGCTGTCAACTTTCAAAAAGCGGGCAACATTTACGACCGAAAAGAGCAAATCGCCGAGTTCATCGGACAACTTGTCCTTATCATTTGAAGAAACAGCCTTTTTAAGTTCCTCGGTTTCTTCGTATATCTTATCAAAGGCATCGTCATGGGATGAAAAATCCATACCCGCTTTTGATGCTCTTTTTTGCACCTTTTGGGCTCTCATCAAAGACGGAAGCGACTTTGCGACGGAGTCGACAGAGTCGGAGAAAGTAGCCTGTGACTTTTCTTCCATTTTGATGTTGTCCCAGTTTTTAAGGACTTCTTCGGGAGTTTCGGCTGTAGCGTCCGAGAAAATGTGAGGATGTCGTAAAATGAGTTTTTTACACACGCCGTCACATACGCAGTTAAAATCAAATCTTCCCTGTTCTTCTTCCATAAGCGTATGGAAAATAATCTGCATAAGGACATCGCCGAGTTCCTCTTTTAAAAGAGAACTGTTCTCGGTGTCGATTGCTTCAACCGCCTCGTAAGTTTCCTCGATGAAATTGTCACGGATACTTTTGTGAGTTTGTACCTTGTCCCACGGACAGCCGTTCGGTGAACGAAGAATACGCATTATGGAAATCAGGTCATCCAAATTATATTCCGACTTAAACTCAAAGTCCAAAACAATTCCTCCATCACGGAAAATACCGAAAAACGCCTTAACATCAGTATTTTACCCTATTAAATGCAGTTTTGCAAGAATTGTTACAATATTTTTACCTTTTGGCAACATTTTTATTTCATTTTCCGAAAAAGTGCGTAAAAGAAGCAGAGAAATCAGATAAAATACACCTGCAACGAGGATACAAAGGATAGTTGAAATAGAAAACGGAAGGAATTTATTAAACAAAGTATTCGTTACATAAGCCACCGCACCGCAAATTATTGCCGCAAAAAGCGGTTTTACTGTCGTTTGTGTGAAATTCGGTCTGACACCTGCACGCTTTATAAGGAAATACATTCCGACAATACATACAAAGATGTATGCAACGAGTGAGCCTATCGCCGCGCCCATTATATTTATACTTACTACGCTGACAAAAAGGTAGTTGAGCAAAATTTTCATTACCATAGCGACAGAATAAAGTTTTAATGGCATATCTATTCTGCCGACGCCCTGAAGCATTGAACAAATCGGAGTGCTTGCTGCTATGAATATTACGGAAATACCCATAATTCTCAAGGCACGAGCCGCTACTACAGCGGAATAGCCCGAATAAAGTAAAGATACAATCGGGTACGGAATTGCAAACAAGCCGATACCGGCAGGGAGTGTAAAGAGCATAGTAAGTTTCATTACTGTGTCAATACTGCCTTTGAGTTCTTGTTTGTCGCCTTTTGTGTAGGCATTTGTTACACTCGGCATAGCGGATGTACCGAAAGCCTGAGTCAAAGCCGTAATAAGTTGCATAATAGTAGTTGCATAGCCGTATGAACCGACAAGATAAGTATGAAGTGCGCTCACGGGATAAGCATCAAGATTTCCGTCAAACTGAGCAAGGAGTTCTTCCTTGTTATTCACAATGGTATTATACAGAACATTTTGAATAACTATATTGTCAATAGATGAACTGACACTCATAACAAGGGCGGCAAGTCCTATCGGGATAGCGGTTTTTAAAAGCAAATTGAAAGTTTCTTTCTTTGTCCTTGCATCAATAGAACTTTCGAAATACTCGTCTTCAAATCGGTATCTCTTCATTTTTGACATTATCTTCAAGGTAACAAATGAAAAAATAGAACCGATTGATATTCCCGAAATCGCACTCGCGACGGAAAATCCCAAAAGGGTGCTTTGGGCTTCTTCGTAATTATCAAAAGTAAGTGAAAAAACTGTACCGTATGTTTTCAGTTCATTCATACCCGTTGACATTACTAAATAAGCAAGAGACAAACCGAAAATTAGTTTGACACCTGCCTCGACGACCTCTGATAAGGCAGTCGGGAACATATTTCGAAGTCCTTCAAAATAGCCACGATAAATAGAAACAAGGCAACCGAAGAAAATTGCCGGAGCAAGCATCAATATTGCATAAATTGCGTAGGGCTGTTTTATAATTCTAACATAGAAAAAACTTATTCCTACCATAAGGAAAAAACAGATAAGTCCCATACCGATAAAGAAAGGTTTTGAAACCTTTCTTATCATACGGACATCCTTGTAGCGTTCTTCTGCTATGCTCTCGGAAATCAGTCTTGATACGGCTATCGGAAAACCTGCTGTCGCAAGTGTGAAAAGCGGGATATATAAATCGTATGCATTAGTCAAAAGTCCTGAACCTATCCCTGCGAAATCGTCGCCGAACATACCGTATATACGCGTGAGCATAACTTTATAGACCATACCCAAAATCTTGACTATGACCATACTTATGCTCATTATCATCGCACCTTTCAGGAAAGTTTGCGATGAACTTTTTTGCTTAAAATCTTTTTGCATTACCAAAAAACTCCGAACTGAAATTAGAATTTATTACCGCAGGATGAGCAGAATTTTGCATCCTTGTCAACAAGTTTTGAACAGACAGGGCAACTTTTCATATTCTTTGCATTTGCTATCTGGATGTCGATATTGTTAAGTTCTTCTTTGAGTTCGTCTATACTTTCAATATCGGCGGAAAAATCTGCTTCTTCCCCGCTTTTTGCCATATCGTAATACTTTTCGCCGAGTTCTTTGAATTTATCATTCATCTCGGACTCAACCTTTGATTTTGTTATTTTCAATTTTGTAAGGTCGTAGCAATCGGAAATCTTCTGTTCTGCCGATTTTGCGGCGGATTTTGCGTTTGTTAAAAAATCATTAAATGTAGTCATATTCATTCTCCTTTGTTTGTGTTAAATATATCAGAATAAAATTCTTTTATCTTTTCTTTTCGAGTCAGTAACTCGCTGTACCTACTGTTGTATTCATACGGATATTTGAAGTTAAATATTCTTTCGATGTAATTCGAATACGGGTTTTTCAGTTTTGTGACCGCTCCTGCACCGCAGCCTAAAATAGTATGTACCTCGTCCATAATGAAAACATTGTACGGGCTGAAAAATCCTTCTTTTGCCCAGCCGACATTTTCTAAATTACCGACCATCTTGGACTGACGGTAGAGATAATACGGAACATATCCGTTATCATATAACGCTTTTTGAGCATAGTCAAGCATCGTTTTTGTAACATTTGCGCTTGATTTGTCGATACAAAGGGTTTCATCATTAATATTTGCACTTCTTTTTATCGCCAAAGTGTGGACGGTAATACTCTGTGGCGAAAGTTTTATCACCTTATCGACAGTATCTTTGAAACTGTCAAGAGTATCTGTAGTAAGCCCTGCTATCAAATCCATATTGATATTATCAAAGCCCATTTCTTTTGCAAGGGAATACGCGTTGAGTGTTTGCTTTGTTGTATGGCGTCGTCCTATTGCTTCTAAAACGGAGTCGTTTAAAGTCTGCGGGTTTATTGAAATTCTTGTTACACCGCAGTCTTTCAAGCAGAGAAGTTTATCAGGCGTCACGGTGTCAGGTCTGCCCGCTTCGACAGTAAATTCACAGCCTGATACATCAAAATTTTCATTCACCGTATCAAGCAAAATTTTCAGTTGCTCTGCCGAAAGGGTTGTCGGTGTTCCGCCGCCGATATACACGCTTTGTAAATCAAGGGAAAGTTCATTTGCAATTTTTGCCGTTTCTTTTATTTCATCACACAAAAGGCGCAAATAATCTTTTACAAGATGTTTTGCTTTTTCTACAGACTGGGATACAAAGGAACAATAGTTGCACCTTGTCGGGCAAAAGGGGATTGAGATATAAAGCGAAAAAGAATTCGGTTTTGACAAAGATAGAATATCTCGTTGGGCTTTTTCGCAGGAAAGTGCCAAAGATGTTTTTTTCTTTGATACTTTCAGTTCGTTTTCAAAATACGAAATTGCACCTTCTTCGCCGTACTGCGACACAAGTTTGTGAAAAAGTTTTATCGGACGAACACCGGTAAGCAAGCCCCACGGCAAGTTGATACTAAGCATTTCGCTCAATATATCGTAGAGCAAAGTCGCCATTACAAGTTCGTCGTCCTGCCCTTTTACTATCTCTTTTGTCAAAGTTTTTTCAAAGCCATTTGCGATAACCGAAACTTTTATTTCGTCGCGGTAAGAAGTAAGAATATACGGCTGTGATAAAGTGCCGTCAAAGGGTATGACGAAAAGTTTTTCGTTAGGCAAAAAAGCCTTTGTTAAATTTTCGATTTCATAATGAAATTTGTGATTATCAATATAAATATTCATATTACAGCATATAGGGATTATATTTTCTTTCGTGAGACAGAGTTGTCTTTTCGCCGTGGCCTGTATATACAGTATAGTCACCGGGGAGTGCGGATAGCAACTTCACACTTCTTATTATATCAAGTGAATTTGATGTCGGAAAATCCGACCTGCCGATTGACTCGCAAAAAAGTGTATCACCCGAAAAGATATTATCGTCAATTATATAACATCCGCCACCCGCGGTATGCCCGGGTGTATGGATGAATTTTATTTTCGAGTTGCCGAAATCGAGTGTATCGCCGTCACAAAGTTTCTTTGTTACCTCAAACTGCTCAACAGAGAAATTGCGGATAACGGAGAGATTATACAACCCGCGTGAAATGAGTTTTAACTCATCTTCGCACACACAGATATCACAGGGGAATAAATCGGAAAGTTCCTTTACAAAAGTGATATGGTCAAAATGTCCGTGTGTTAAGAGGATATATTCGAGTTTACTCCCTCTTTTTTGTATCTCTTCTATCAATTGTTCGGACTTTTCACCCGGGTCTACTACAAGGAGTTTCTTTGTGTCAACATCCTCGACGAGGTAGCAATTTGTGTCGAGTTCACCGACAACAAAGGTATCAACTTTTATCATTTTTTCAACTCCTTGGAATCAAGAATAATCGTAACGGGACCGTCGTTTAAAAGATTTACTTTCATATCTGCACCGAAAACGCCTTGCTTTACGCTATTAACACCTGCGTTTTTAATTCTTTCGCAGAAATATAGATACATTTCTTCCGCCTCTTTCGGCTTTTCGGCAGAAAGGAAATCGGGGCGTCTGCCGTGGACACAGTTTGCAAGCAAAGTAAACTGGGATACAACAAGCATTTCGCCGTTTATATCAAGCAAGGAATAATTCATTTTTTCGTTTTCGTCTTCAAAAATACGAAGATTGCATATTTTGTTTGCAAGCACATCGGCATCTGCCTTTTCGTCACCCATTTGCACTCCGAGCAAAACAAGAAGCCCTTTATTAATTTTTGAAACTTCCTTGCCGTCAACAGTAACGGATGCAAAACTTACTCTTTGAATAACCGCTTTCATATTTACCTCTTAAATTCTTGTCACGGAAACGATACCGTTTATCTGTGCAAGGTTTGCCATAATTACACGCAAATGGTCCATATCTTTTACTTCAATAAGCGCGGTAACGATAGCCTGATTGTCGGGAATTTCGCGGGAGTTAAGCATGTGAATATATATGTGCATATTTGAAAGCACTCTTGTAACATCGGCTAAAAATCCTGTTCTTGCGTTTGCTATTATCTCCAATGTGCTTTGGAAAGACTCTCGTATTTGGTCTTCCCAATGTGCATTTACCCAGCGTTCAGGTTCTTCACATTCCAAAATGTTTTCGGGAACATTGGTACAATCGCGTTTGTGGATAGAAACACCAAATCCGCGGGTGATAAAGCCGATAATATCATCACCGGGCAGAGGATTACAGCAACGCGAAAACTTGATAAGACAATCGTCGACGCCTTCAATAGATACACCCGAACCGATATGCTTGGTCTTTTTCGGTGCGGTTTCTTTTATCGGGGCGGGGGCTTTCTCGGTGTCCTTGTACTTTTTTAAGTATATCTCTTTGATGCGGGGCATAATCTTCCACATCTGGATACCGCCGTAGCCGATAGCAGCAAAGAAATCGTCCATTGTGTTGCAATGCTGACGAACACGCACGGGCTTCAGGCATTCTTCCAAATCGGCATCTTCAAAATGCAAGCCTGCTTTTTTCAGTTCTTTTTCAAAAATCTCTTTGCCTTCTATTATGTTTTCTTCTCTGCGCTCTTTCTTAAACCAAGAGCGAATTTTTGTTCTTGCTTCGTTGGTCTTTACGATATTGAGCCAATCACGCTTGGGACCTGTTCCCTCTTTCTGCGTTAATATCTCAACAATGTCGCCTGTGCTGACCTGTCTGTCAATAGGCACTATTCTTCTGTTGACCTTTGCGCCTATCATACGGTTACCGACTTCGGAGTGAATTGCATACGCCATATCGATAACGGTAGCGCCGTAAGGCAGGGTTATTACATCACCTTTCGGAGTGAAAACATAGACTTCGTTAGTCGACAAGTCGTTCTTTATCGTCTTGACTATATCGGTGGCATCTTCTGCTTCGGACTGAATTTCAAGCATCTTTCTAATCCACGCAAGGCGTTCTTCAAGGCTGTCCTGCTTGGAATTCTTCATCTTCAACTTGTATTTCCAATGGGCTGCGATACCGTATTCAGCCGTTTGGTGCATTTCGTAGGTACGAATTTGCACTTCAAAAGGAATAGTGGAATTTTTGTCAATTACCGTGGTATGAAGTGACTGGTACATATTCGGCTTCGGTGTGGAAATATAGTCTTTGAAACGGTTTGGAAGCGGAGTAAAAACATCGTGAACAATACCGAGAACATTGTAGCAATCGGCAATGGTGTCAACAATGACACGCACGGCAAAAATATCGAAAATCTGGTCCATTGTTTTGCCCTGCATATAGGTCTTCCGATAAATGCTGATTATACTTTTTACTCTGCCGGAAATCGTAACATGAGAAACCGAGTGCCCGATTTTGTTATATATCTTTTCTTTTATCTGCTCAATAAAAGCGTTGCGTTCTTTTTCGGTGAGTTTCAGTTCTTTTTCTATTTCTTCGTAGCCGATAGGGTCAAGATATCTCAAAGATAAGTCTTCCAACTCCTCTTTGATATTTTTCATACCGAGTCTATGGGCTATCGGTGCATAGACTTCCATACATTCAAGCGCTTTGTCACGGCGTTTTTGCTCTTTGACACACTCGATAGTACGCATATTGTGAAGTCTGTCAGCAAGTTTGATGATGATTACCCTTATGTCATTTGACATAGCGATAAGCATTTTTCGAACATTCTCCGCCTGCTGTTCTTCGCGGTCGGTATATTCAATCTTGCTGATTTTCGTAAGGCCGTCAACCATCAAGGCAACTTCTTCGCCGAAATTATCGCTGATAGCATCAAGTGTGACAGAGGTATCTTCAACAACATCGTGCAAAAGTCCCGCAACAACGGAGTCGGTATCCATACCCATATCAACAAGGATACAGGCTACAGATGTTGGATGAAGAATATACGGCACGCCGGAAATACGGCGTTGGTCGCCGTGGGCGTTATTCGCAAATTCATAGGCATTTTTAATTTTTCGTCTGTTGTATTTTATCGGGCTTCGCTCTATTACATAGAGTAGTTCATCAAAGTCCTGATAATGAATTACATCATTCACCGTATCCCTCCTTCAACCTGTTTATTATTACACAGTCGTCAAGACTGACTTTTTCCGTTACTTCGCACATTTCTATTTTTGTACTGTACATTCCTTCGAAAATTCTTATCAGCGACAACTCGTTCATCGCTTCAAGAATAACACGAAGTTTTCCGTAGGAAATATCGCTTTGCAATCTGTAAAGCAAATCTTCTACGCTGTGTTTATATCCGTTGTTCGCTTTCAAAAAGCGATATACAAGGGCAAATTCGTCCCTTGACGGAGTTATTGATAATATTTCATCATTTGACAGATAATCGCCACGGCAAAAGCCTTCGAAAATTTCTTTCGACATTATTGCGCTGTCAATATCAAATGAAGAATATTTTATATCCTTTATATTTACGCAGAGATTCTGTGTATTATTATACTCATTTACATCGAGCGTAACCGCAAGGTCGATTGTATCCCCCACATTATACGGACAATTCTCTAAAGTTGTTGAGAATTTCAAAGCAGGGACGATAATATCGCCACGGCTCAAAATAAATTTCAGATGTTTTCCGCCGGAGAGTTCCTTTATTTCGCGGATGTTCATATTGTAAAGTCCGAACATAACGGTGGGATTTCCCGAACCATAGGGTTCTAACATCTCAAGTGACAAAGCAAGAGGAACAGAAAGTTGGGCGGGGTTTAGTTTACAATCAAGTGTGAGTGTCGGGCAAGGTACTTTTACCTCTTTGCAATAGTCGTTTATCTTTTTGACAAAAGCAGGGATATTCTCCTCTTTTATTCCGAAACCGACAGCCATCGGATGCCCGCCGAAGCGTTCAAGCAGTTCGCTGCACGAAAATACTGCATCGGAAATTGAAAAGCCTTTTACACTTCTGCCGGATGCCCTGCACTCGTCATCCTCGCGGGAAATTACGATAGCGGGTTTGTTGTACTTTTCTTTGAGTCGGGAAGCAACAATTCCTATTACCCCTTGGTGCCAATTCTCACCGTCTACAACAATGATTGAATTTTGCACAAGAGATGGATTTTGCTGTATCATTTCGTCAATATCCGACAGTATTTCTCTTTCTATCTCTTGTCGGTCTGTATTATCTTTTGAAAGTTCGCTTGCTACCTCGTAGGCATATTCTTCGTCATCAGATACGAGCATGGAAACGCTCTTTTTGGAAAGTCCGAGACGGCCTCCCGCGTTAATACGCGGTACTATTGTAAATGAAATTGTGCCTGCTGATAATTTTTTTCCGGTTAGTCCCGATTCATCAACCAAAGCACAGATACCAAATCTGTCGCAATTTGCTATATGCCTGAGTCCCTGCTTTACAAAAATACGGTTTGCACCGACAAGGGGGACAACATGGCCGATT
>JAZLJE010000106.1:0-9219 GCA_045617705.1 Ruminococcus sp. | reverse complement strand
GTAGTCAAGGCTTTCAAAATCAAGTATGAGTTCAGATGTGTTTTCAATACTGTTTTTGATTGTTTTATCAAGTTCGGGAGCAGTAGTTGTATCAACTCTGCCGCTGACTTTGATAATCATAGTTTTGCCTTCCGCCATTTTAAAAATTTCCATAATTTATCCTCCAAAAGTAATAATAGATTATTTGAATGTATTTCGGCTGACCGAAAAAGATTATTTAAGCCACGGCAGGAAAAATCCCGAGTCGCCGATTTTTTTATTTACGGCTCTTATCAGTCGCTTAACATTGAAGTTTTCTTTTTCAACATTTTTTAATAATGTTTCGGTAACAGCGATGTAGATATCTTTAAATTTTTCTATACTTTCTTTTTTATATCTTGAAGAAGCATAGTCGAGAACGAGTCCCAAGCCGTCTTTGCCGTCGAGTATCTGGATGTCGAGAACATTTTCGGATGCCGCTTTGTTTTGTCTGATATCAACGGTTTCGATATCCATATCCTCGATATCACCGCCGTCGCGGATATCTTCTTGATATAAAAAGCATACAAGGTCGTCGGTAACGGCGTTAGCACCGAGCATTGTATACGGATAACTGTTATGCTCAATACCTCCTGCAATTTGCTTTTGAACATCTTGGTACAAAGTGCTGATAAACATTTTCTTTTCGAGTCTGACAGCAACCGGTAAATCGTTAAGCAGTAGTCCGATACCCGAAAGTTTTTTGATATCATCTCTGCCGTTGTATGTCCACGAAATCTGTATATCGCTCTTTTGGTTGTATATCGCGATAGAAAGCATAGAAACAAGCGAGAAGAAAGCGTTTCTGCCGATTTTGTATTTCTTTTCGACAGCCTGCATAGCCTCTTCGTTTTTAGCCATATCGGCTGTAAGTTGGGCTAAAGTATTCTCTCTTGTTTTGAAATCGGTTTTCGGTCTTACCGACCAGAAATCACCGTCATAAAGTTCCTCGAAATACTTTTTATCTTCAAAGTAACGCTCGGTTGCCATTGCTTTTTCGTGGTCAGAAAGCATCATATAGTAGTAGTCGCGGTCAAGTTTCATACCGTAGTATGCCTTGATGATGTCGCCCATAATGACTTTGAAAGAAGTTCCGTCAAATACAGTGTGGTGAACATCAAAGAAGATGTAGCCCGCTTCTTCTGTTTCAAAGATACGCATTCTGTAAAGGCGGTTGTTCATAATTTTGAACGGTTTTACCAAAGTGTCTTTGAGTTTAGAAAGTTCTTCTTCGCTGATTTTTTCGACTTCGATATGGTCTTCAACAAGTTCGGGATGATACGACTGTATCATTTCACCGTCGTCGTTGAAAGTAAACATAGTGCAAAGTGCAGGGTGGTTTCTTATTGTAGTAAGAAGTGCACCCGCCATCTTCTGCGTTTCATATCTTTCTTTGTCGAAACGGAGCATAGTAAAGAGGTTGAGCATTGTTGACATCGGGGTGTAGAGTTGGTAGTCAATCATATAGGTCTGGTACGCTGTGAGTATATGCGGGCGTTTCTTTGACCTGTCGTCACGCTCATCGTCGGACTCTGTGACTCCGTTGGGGAATTTCTTTTTGTAGATAGCGGCGATTTTTTCGGGAGTATGACCGCTGAAAATATCCGAAGCGGAAAGTCCGTTTATCTTTGATTTGACGAGAACTTCCATAGATGCCATTGAGTCGCCGCCCAATTGGTAGAAGTCATCTTTAATACCGACTCTGTCGATTTTAAGGACTTCGGAGAAAGCGTTGCAAAGTGCTTTTTCTATATCGTCGCGCGGGGCAACATAGTCGTCAACATAGTCAGAAAAGTCAGGCTCGGGAAGAGCCTTTCTGTCAAGTTTTCCGTTTGGTCTAAGTGGAATATCATCAATGTGGATGAAGAATGACGGGAGCATATAGTAGGGAAGATATTTTGCCATTTCTTCACGGGTTTTCTCAAAATCGACTTTCATCTTTTTGAGGTAGTAAACGCAGATGAAAACTCTTGAACCGTTGTCGATAATTCTTGCGGCAGTCCAGTCAACCCCGAGGACCTTTTTTGCAACTCCCTCGATTTCTCCGGGTTCAACGCGGTTACCGTTGATTTTGACCATATCGTTGAGTCGTCCGCAGATAACAAAATCTCCGTTTTCGTCTTTATATGCCAAGTCGCCTGTGTGGTAAATTCCGTCTTTGAAAACCTTTTCGGTTTCTTCGGGAAGATGAGTATAGCCTCTGACAAATTTATTTTCAAAGCAGACTTCGCCTTTTTCGCCGTCTGCTACGCGGTTACCGTTTTCATCAAGCAAAAATACATCGTGCGAAAATTCGCTTTTACCGACGGGAGTATCTTTGTAGAGTTTATCAACAAGGAAGTGAGTAACCGCAAAACCCGATTCACTCATAAGGTAGAAGTTGTGAATATCGAGTCCGTCCATATAGACTTCTCTTGCAGGCTCACTACCGATAATGCAGAATTTAAGTGACGGCGGTTTTGAAGTCATTTTACGAATATATGACGGAGTAAGGAAAGTACCGGTGATTTTGTTTTTCAACATATACATTCCGATGTAAAGCGGGTTTTTGATTATAGAATACTCTACAACATAAATCGGTACAACATAGTATAGTGCGTAACAAATGATAAGAAGTGATGCGATAAAGTTTAAAGGTGCTACAAGGGCAAAACGGTCTTTGGGTGTTGCAAGTTGGTCGCAAGTTGTCATAGTAACGGATTTTATCATTCTTTCGATATTACCGTACTCGTGAACAACGCCTTTCGGATTTCCGGTTGTGCCGGATGTATAAACTGCAAAAGCCGCAGCCTTTTCATCAACAGGCTCAAAGCCTTCTTTGTAGTCGCAACTTTGAATTTCAAGCCAAGTGTCAGAGTCGATAACTACCTTGCATCCGCAGTCTTTTTTTATGTATTCGATACGCTCCGGAGCATAGTTGTCTTCAACTATAACAAAAGCGGAGCCGTTTTTCCATACACCGGCTAATGCGATAATCGGCTGAATACCGCGGGGCAGACAGATAAGAACAAAGTCTTCTTTGCCGATACCCTTTGCCTGTAGATAGGAATAAACCTTTCCGGATAAATATTCAAACTGACCGTAGGTGATACCTTTTGTCTGTACGGCATCGTGAAAGGTCAGGTGGTCTTTGTATTTTTCAGCGTTTTCTTTCATTTTCTCAAGAAAACCAATCATATAATTACCTCCGTACCCATAATTACATTCATAATATCACAACTGTGTATAAAAAGCAACCGAAAAAACCTTAATATATCTGAATTTTTTGTCAAAAAATGTCTTTTTCGGTAGTGACAAGAAAATATACTTATGGTATAATATCATCAATTATATGCGTATTACGCAGAAAAAGGAGGAAATAATGAAGGTATTTAATGCAATCATCGGCGTTTTCGCCATCTTCGGTTCACTTTACTGCATTTTCTGGCCCGAAGAATCTTTCCTAAATGCAGGTTGGGTAGTTGCTATACTCCTTCTTATGTGGGGTATTTGCTCTATCGTCAGCGCTATCTTCTTTAAGCGTGACCAAAAAGAAGGTAAAGAAGGCAAGGAACTTGCAGGCACAGGTACTGTCGGTCTTTTACTCGGTATCGGTGCGGCGGTTGTTTCTTTGCTCGCGCTGTTTGTTCCGGCTGTTGAGGCTTTGTTCTACATTATCATTCTTTTGGTATTTGTTTTCTGGCTTCTTTTCTACGGAGTATATTCTATCGTAAAAGCAATTAAGAGCAGTAAAAATTCTGACTCTAACGGTTGGATTTTCAGCCTTATTCTCGGAATTATTATGGTTCTTATCGGTCTTTTCTGTATTTCCGATTTACTTTTCGAAGTTGCTCTTATCGGAGTTATCATCGGTATCGGACTTATGGTAGCCGGAGTAAGACTTATCTCGTCGGCATTTGAGCCGTCTTTCGAATGATGTCGGGGAGGTAAAGTATTATGAAACGCGTTATGTTAGAACTTTCTAAATTCAAAAAAGAACTTTTTCTTATTATTATTTCTACATTGGGTACAACACTTGCTACTCTAGGACTTCCCGCATTGCTTCGCGGTATTGTTGATGAAGCAATTCCGAACAAGGATTATGCTAAACTCTTTACCACAACAGGACTTATGGTTGTTTTTGTTGTTATCGGTATTTTGGCAGGTATTTGGGGTTCAAAACTTTCGGCACAGGTTTCTATGGGTGTCGGAAGAAATATGAGAAGTGAGATTTTCAACAAAGTTCAGAACTTCTCACAAAGTGAGATTGATGCTTTTTCAACATCATCACTTATCACAAGAACAAATAACGATATTACACAAATTCAAACTTTCTTAAATCAGGTACTTCGTATCGCGATTATGGCACCGATTATGTGTATCTGCGGTATCGCACTTGCAGTTTCGACTTCACCGAGACTTTCTGCCGTACTCGTTATTTCTGTTCCCGTTATGGCGATTATCCTTGTTATCATCGGAAAAATCGCTATTCCTCTTTCTACTTCAATCCAGACAAAACTCGACAAAATCAACCTTGTTATCCGTGAAAAACTCACAGGTGTTCGTGTTGTTCGTGCTTTTGGTACACAAAAATTCGAAGCAGACAAATTCGAAAAAATCAACACAGACTATAAAAAGACAAGCAAAAAGATGCAGAGAGTTTCAAACCTCCTTCTGCCTTTTATGATTCTTATTCTTTCAATGACTATCGCTGTAATTCTGTATATGGCTTACAATCAGTCAGTTTATGAAGGCGTAAAATATACAGCCGGCGAACTTATGGCAATCATTGAATACATCCTTATGATTTTGATGGCTGTTGTTATGATGACACTTGTTTTCCTGCTTTTGCCCAGAGCGACAACTTCCGCAACAAGAGCACAGGAAATTCTTTCATCAGTCAACGAAATCGACAATCCAAAAGAGCCCAAGGATAACACAGAAAAACAGGGTTATCTTGAATTTAAAAATGTATCATTTACATACAAGGGCGCAGATGTTCCCGCTATACAGGGACTTTCATTCTCTGCAAAACCGGGCGAAACTACTGCCATCATCGGCGGTACCGGTATGGGTAAAACAACTATCGTAAACCTTATTCCCCGTCTGTATGATGTAACAGAAGGACAGGTACTTGTTGACGGCGTTGATGTACGCGATTACGATTTGAGCGTATTAAGAAAGAAAATCGGTTTTGTTCCTCAAAAGGCTGTACTTTTCAAAGGTACAATAGAAAGCAACCTTCGTTTCGGTGATGATGACCCGACAGAAGAGAGAATTGAAAAGGCTGTTGAAATTGCCCAGTCAACCGAATTTGTTATGAAGAAAGAAGACGGTTATGAGTCAGTCGTTGCACAGGGAGGTTCAAACTTCTCCGGCGGACAGAAACAGCGTCTTTGTATTGCTCGTGCCGTTGTCAGAAAACCCGAAATTTATGTTTTCGACGACTCTTTCTCGGCACTTGACTTTAAAACTGACAAAAACCTTCGCTCGGCACTTGCACAGGAAACAGACAACGCAACCGTTGTTATTGTTGCACAGCGTGTAAGCACCATTATGGAGGCTGACCGTATTATCGTTGTCGAGCAGGGCAAGATTGCCGGCATCGGCACACACCACGAACTCCTTAAAACTTGCGATGTTTATAAGGAAATTGTGGCATCACAGATGAGTGAGGAGGAGATGAACAAATGAGTAAACAAGTAAATGAAAAGAAAAAGAAAAACTCTGTTTATAGGCGTCTCTTCTCTTATATGAAACCGTATAAGGTTCCGCTTATCTTCTCTATTATTTTTGTATTCATCGGATGTTTTGTTTATGCTCTTGCTCCTTTGATGCTCGGTAATGCCATAAACAATTTGAAATTGATTTTCACCGAAGGCTATACAGCCGCGGTGAGTGAAGCCTTCTTTATCTTCCTTATCACTATGATATCGTGCTATTTGCTCTATTCGATATTTACATATCTTGCAACTCACCTTATCGTAGCATGCACAGAAAATACCATCTATGATTTGAGAAAAGCGATTGATACAAAACTCAACAAACTTCCTCTCAACTACTATGATACAACTACATACGGAGATATTTTGAGCCGTGTTACCAACGATATAGATACAATTTCAAACTCGTTGCAGTCAAGCCTTTATCAGATAATCAACGCTTGCTTTACTGTTGTAATCGTTATTATTATGATGCTCGGAGTTTCCGGCTGGCTCACTATCGTAGGACTTCTTGCGGTTCCGTTTATCCTCTATCTTTCTGCAAAAATTGCCGCAAAATCACAGGTTGGTTTTGACAAGCAGATGGAACTCACAGGCGAACTCAACGGCTATGTTGAAGAATACTACGGCGGCCATAATGTCGTAACCGTTTTCGGCAAAGAAGAAGAGATTATCGGCAAGTTTGACGAAACCAACGAAACACTTTACGAAACATCAAACCGTGCTCAATTTTTGGCAGGTATTTTGATGCCTTTGTCACAGAGTATGACAAATATCGGTTTCGTACTTGTTGCTCTTGTCGGTGCGTTAATCGCTATTGCAGGCGGACTTTCGGTTGGTATGATTCAGGCGTTTACTCAATACCTTACTCAATTTTCAACACCTATCACCGAAGTAATGCAGATTTCGGGTATCATCCAGTCAACAAGTTCTGCCGCTACAAGAATTTTTGAATTTCTCGACGAGAAAGAAGAAGTTGCCGATACTGAAAATCCGAAGTTCCCCGAACCTTTGAAAGGTCAGGTTACTTTCGACCATGTTAAATTCGGTTATCTTCCTCACCAGACTCTTATCCACGACCTTGATATCAAAATCAACGCAGGCGAAAAGACCGCTATCGTCGGTCCTACCGGTGCAGGTAAAACAACACTTGTCAACCTCATAATGCGTTTCTACGATGTAAAGGGCGGCGGTATCAGAATTGACGGCGTTGATGTAAGAGATATGAAGCGTGAACGCCTCAGAGAAATTTTCGGAATGGTACTTCAGGAAACATGGCTTTACAGCGGTACTATTATGGAGAACATCCGCTACGGTAAACTTGATGCTACCGATGAAGAAGTTATCGCTGCAGCAAAGGCTGCAAGGGCAGACGCGTTTATTCGTACCCTTCCCGGCGGATATAACTTTGTACTCCAAGAGGGTGCATCAAATATCGCACAGGGACAACGCCAACTTATCACTATTGCAAGAGCAATGCTCAACGACCCGCCTATTATGATTCTTGACGAGGCAACATCTTCTGTCGATACAAGAACAGAAGTTCTTATCCAGGATGCTATGGCTCAGATGATGAAAGGCAGAACAAGTTTTGTTATTGCTCACAGACTTTCTACAATCAAGGACAGCGACAATATCCTGTATATGCAGGACGGCGATATCCTCGAAGTAGGAAACCACGAAGAACTTATGGCAAAAGACGGCTTGTACGCAAAACTTTACAACAGTCAGTTTGCCGACAATAACGGCTGATAAAAAGGAAATGGCTGTGACGATTTCGTCACAGCCATATTTTTTATTGCCTTTAATTTATATTATACTTTTTTAAATGCACAGCCCAAAAATACTACATAAAAAACTTCATATAACGGGGTAAGAAATACAATAACAATGGCGACTATTCCCGAAACAACGAGAAGCCAGTCTGCACCGTTTGGAATAAAGAGCAGAAAACCCGAAAACAGTTTCATCAAAAGGTTGAGTATTGTACCGATTACAAAGATAAGCAAAGTTGCTCTGCCGAATTTCGCCGGTTTTTCGTGTCCTTTTTCTTTCAGAAGTTGTATTGTCGTTTGAATAATAAAAGTAGTAATTATTATCATTACAAGGTCAACGGCAACATCGCTGATTTTGTTGTTTTGAAGTTTCGGTACAAAAGCAGATGCACAAGCGGTAACAATCTGCGCAAGAATTAGGAATATCGAAAAAACAAAAGCAGGAAGATATCCGTTTGCCTGTTTGCTTGCTTTATACAGTCCGACAAGTTCGATAATTGTTGCGACAATTCCGACCAACGCAGAATTTAAAAGCAGTACCATAGGTATAAGAAATTGGCTGAATACGGTGTCTGACTCTATCGCTTTGCCACCGAGTACGGTATCACCGCCCATAACAGTTCCGATTACCGCAACTATCTGACCGATAAGCGTCAGCAACGCGGCGATAAATACAAGGAGCAAGCCTTTTTGTGCTTTACTTTTCATATTCTATCCTCCAAGCCCAAACGATATTTTGATTATATCTCAAAAATAAGCGTAAATCAATACAACCCGACAAAGTTTTTTGTCGGGTTGAGGTTTTATCAAAAATCAGGTTTTCCTCTGCCGTTTGGAGGTTCTTGTCCCATTTCACCGTTTGACGGTTCAAAATTTCTGTCTCCTCCCATACCTCCGTTAGGCGGAGTCATACCTCCCACAAATCCTGAATTTGATGTAACAACAGAATTTACGGTAATTTCTTCAACATTTGTGCCACCTGTGAAATCGCCGTTTTCATACAGACCGTGGTTATTTTCGCCTGTTATTTGTCCGCCTGTGCTTATGGTGTAGGTTTCGCCTGTTTTGATTTTATCACAGCAGACAACTACATTTTCGTATTCTTTGCTCGGTGAATAGGTTACTATAGAATTACCGTTTAAATCGGAAAGATTAAAGAGGGTGTCACCACTTTGTTTTGAAAGGTTGACCATAATGCAATTTTGAGTTGATGTGTCACTAACCGCCTGTGCCATTTCACTTGAGCCACACGCTACAAGAAGACCGCCTGTCATAGTGAATGAATTTTCGTAGTCGATAGCACCGTTGCCACCGTTTGTAGGACCGTCAACAAGGAGTGTGCCTCCCGACATTTCAGCAGTACCGTTTGAGTCAAAGCCGTCACCGTCTGCGTTTATATAGATAAATCCGCCTGTGACTTTGATAGAAGCGTCAGCATTTCCCTTGAATTTATCACCGACGCCGAAACCATTTTGTTGTGAAGAGTCGTTACCGCCTGCCGCATTTATTCCGTCGTCAGATGCTTTGATTTCGATATTACCGCCGTTTATGTTGATGTTTTCCGCTTCAAGACCTTCGTATGATTTTTCTATCTTGATGTTACCATCAGTGATGTTGAGTATTGAGTCCGAATGAACACCGTCATCTTCGCAGGAAATTTTAAAATCACCGCCTGAAATATCTATTTGATTTTTGCTGTGGATTGCATCTTTTCCTGCATTTAT
>JAZLJE010000105.1:0-1024 GCA_045617705.1 Ruminococcus sp. | reverse complement strand
GCATCTCACGATTTTTACCGACTTGATTTAGGCTCAACCTTAAATTACAGAAGCGATTTACATTTTAACAACAAAGGTGAATTGCTCTAAGGAGAAGATTTTATGATTTATGCAGTTATACTTGCGGGCGGTGTCGGTGAGCGTATGGGCTCAACCGATATGCCGAAACAGTTTCTCGAAATAAAGAATAAACCCATCATCGCTTATACCGTTGAAAAGTTTTTGATGGAACCCGAATTTGACAAAATTATCGTTCTTACTCCCGAAAAGTGGATTGACCACACCGACGGTATTCTCGAAAAATATATCGGCAAGAATGAAAAAATCGTTGTCATAAGCGGCGGTGCTACAAGAAACGAGACGATAATGAATTCAATAGCCTATATCGAGAAAGAATATACTCTTGACGATGATACCGTGATAGTAACTCACGACTCTGTCAGACCGTTTGTAACTCACAGGATTATCAAAGAAAATATCGAAACAGCAAAGAAATACGGTGCTTGTGATACGGTTATTCCCGCAACCGATACGATAGTCGAGAGCAAAGGCGGGGACATCATCAGTTGTATTCCCGAAAGGAAAATGATGTATCAGGGACAAACACCCCAGTCTTTCAAGGCAAAAATGCTCCGTGATATTTACGAAAGCCTTACAAATGACGAAAAAGACATCTTGACAGATGCCGCAAAAATCCTTGTACTTAAAAACAAGCCCGTTAAACTTGTCAGAGGTGAAACCTTTAATATAAAAATCACCTATCCTTACGATTTAAAAATAGCAAAGTCACTTTTAGAGGACGAAGAAAATGATTAACACCGTTTACAGACTAAAATCACCGAGGCGGTTTGAGATTGCTTTCGAAGACTTTGAACTTGAAAATGAAACAGTCGTCAGACCTACTCACCTTTCTATCTGTAACGCCGACCAGCGATACTACCAAGGCACAAGAGATGCAAAGGTCTTAAAAGAAAAACTGCCTATGGCGTTGATACACGAGGCAGTCGGTGAAGTGGTTTTTGAC
>JAZLJE010000104.1:0-7957 GCA_045617705.1 Ruminococcus sp. | reverse complement strand
AGCAAGATTTTGTTTTCGGTGCTTAACAATGGCAATGCTTCGTTTAGTGGCGATATAAGTGAAGCAGGAACTAAACTTGCTGACAAGTATCTTGGCAAGACTGCGACTGCATCATCAGCAACCAAACTCGCTAATTCGAGGACTCTGTGGGGGCAGAGTTTTGACGGGTCGGCTGATGTAGCAGGAACTATTGAGGGGTGCGACTACATATATAGTCGGCACTTAGGGCTTGGATACACTTGTACTGCGAGTGGAGATTGGGGGTGCGTTGCAATCGGTAGTAACGTACAAGCAAGTGGCTCTTATGGTTGTATAGCAATGGGTAGAGATAGTAAGGCAACCGCAATTCAAGGAGCGGTTTGGGGTTTAGGTATTACAAGCAACCATCGTGTAGGTCTGCACATCGGCAGGTACAATGCGATAGATACAAGTGCGGATATATATGGCAGATATGTTTTATGCGTAGGCAACGGCACAAGTGATACGGCAAGAAGCAATGCGATGAGTGTGGATTGGAACGGCAATCAATCTCTGCAAGGTGGACTCACTATGAACGGAGTGTTGAGCGGTGCGAGAGGGGAGATTAAGGGAGTGTATCAGTCTGTAAGGCTTCGTTCTGCCACGCAACAGGATAAAGGGCTTACTGCAACGAAGAGCGAATACGGCTTGTTAGTTAACGGAGTCAAAGATACCACAACCACAGGCTCTGCGATGTTTACGACAGAGCAAGTCACATTTGTTAAAGACCATATATATATGTTATCAGGAGGTTCTGTTGAGTACCCTATCACTAATGACGGGAAATGGAATTTCACGAGCGAAAACGGGGCGCATATAGGAAGATGGTCAGAAGATACATACACCAATAGGCTAA
Source organism: Ruminococcus sp. (assembly GCA_045617705.1). GTDB lineage: Bacteria > Bacillota > Clostridia > Oscillospirales > Acutalibacteraceae > Ruminococcoides. The sequence goes on along the minus strand of JAZLJE010000104.1, from coordinate 7,083 downwards.
TTATTTACGTCAAGGGAGCATACTATGACAATTTTTTAATTAAGCCTCAGTTTTTTGACCTCACCCAAATGTTCGGCGCAGGCAACGAGCCGACAACGGCAACCGAGTTTGCCAACCGATTAGGCTATGCAAGCATTGAGGATGTGCCTTATATACCTTACGGCACGATAGAATTAAACAATGGACTTGCAATTGGTAGTGACCTAATGGTCGGTGGCGATAAGATAATGCTTGGTGGTGGACTTGTGCTTAACTACGATGCAAGCACAAAGACTGCATACTTGACCGACACAAGCGGAGAAAAGGTTGACTTGGTTGTGAGTGGTGGTGTAACTGCATTGGGCGAAACTAAAAACTAACGAACTATGGTAAACGAAAGCAAGACAAAGATAACTGCACCTGTAAGCATTGAGGATGTTAGACAAGTGCTGATTGAGGCAAGCCACGATTTAGGCACGTTGTGCAAGAGCGAGAAGATAAATCCTTTTGCACGTTTCAAGCCTGTGCGTCTATCGTGGAAAAGCACCACCAATCAGTTTGTTAATGGGAAATGGCAAACAAAACTTGCAGATGCGTGGTACAAAGGTGCTGACGGGAACTGCGGTCTACAAACGACAAAGTACACAGGTACGCAACTATCGGCATTGATAGCATCGTACAATGGCAAGATGAACGGATGGGCATATCAACCTGTACAAGGTGGTAATGGTTCGCCATATAGGCTGACCGATTTCGTTGGCTACAACAAGCAAGCAGAACCACCTGTAACGGATTTCGTGGGTACAGAAAAGGCACAGCAGAATAGTGGCACGATATGTACATACAATGCTTTTGTCAATGACTACGAATATGCAGAAGATGAGGACAGGGATAACGTGAGCCTTGCAGATATGGCAATCGGGAACTACTATTTCGGTGTTCTGCTTGCGAAAGGTACATTGCAGATTGTTGTTACTGACACAAAGACCCTTGCAAAGGCGAATGGCGGTTGTACTATTGAGTTCAGTTGCGATGGTCTATCGGTAGGCGAATGGAACGTGTATCCTGTTGCTTCAAGTGTTGTCCTTGACAAGAATAGCACGATAGGTGCTAATGCGGAATTTGTTGCACTTCCGAACCTTTCGCCCGTCAAACTGACAATACAGGCACAGGCGGTTTCTAATCTCGCTTACGGCTTTATCTCGTTGCGCAAGGTGTCTGCTACGAGAGCATCATTTACGTTTGATGTTGCGAATACAGGCAACGCATCATCGGTAGCACAATCAGCCGTACTGCAAGTCGAGGTTGGAACAGGTGTCTACGGCACAACATCATTGACAATTCCTGCAATATCAGCAGGAGAAACAAAGACCTTATCGGGAACGATTGATACAACAACGGCATACCCGATTACGGAATATGAGTTCCGATTGTACGTTGGTGGCAAGTACACCACTATGGGAGTGATAGAAGATTTTATTGAATTATAATTTTAGCAATTATGGACAAAGACAAAGACCTATTACAGGACAGACCTATTGAGGACTTGGGCGGTTCGCAAAGTGGTTACAATGCGCCTAAAAAGGAGTGTTGGATAATTAGAGTGGTTAAATGGTTTATTAACTTGTTTTAATTTTTAAGGATATGGCAACAAAGATTAAATCAGTTAGGGTACTTAAGACCTACCAATATCAGGGCGAGGACTACAACATCAGCGGAGATTTTACGACCGCAGAGAGTGGAAATGTGGTAAGTGTTTCGGGCAACATTATGAAAGGCTCTGCACAGGTCGGAACGTTTAACGCATACGACTATGCAGACACAGGCGAGTTAAAGGTAAACGTAAATGGAGTTGACCTTGATAACCTCGTTGATGTGGTTGCAACCTGTAACGAGTTCGTGAGCGAGATTAAGCCACAGGTAGAAACGCAGGTGCAAGAAGAAAGCGAAATTGATGAACTGACGGAAAACAATGCAGGCAATGGAGAATAGAGTTAAAGGTAATTACATATCGTTCTGCGTGCCTATCGTGCAACGAACGATAACAAGTGATGGAGTAAGCGAAGAACAATACCTACCGAGTGATGACGATGTAATCAATGTGCGACTTGTCGGTTACATTGCGAAAGGCTATGAACCAACGATAGATGCAAGTGGTAACCTGTTGTTTGAGGACAACGGAACACTTGAACTTGGTTCGTATGGTCTTGAGGTGCTGATAACAACTGCAGAGGGAAAGCACCTACGCAGTTATGAACCAAACGTGTTGTGCATCGTAAATAGCAATAACGAAGCCGATAAAACGAGCGATAACAACGCAGTTGAACTTGGCGCAACATTGTATGCGTATTCATCTGCAACAGGTGGTGCAGTTGAGGGAATGACCGAAGCACAGGTTAAAGCCTTGCTGAAATCATACGCAACGATTGCAAGCCTGTCGGAATATGCAAAGAAAACCGACATACCTGTACCATACAACGATGCAGAACTGCGTGCTGAATTGGCAAATAAAGCAAATACAAGCGATTTGCCGAGCGATTACCTTACACAGGTAGACTTCAAGGGTACGCAACAGAAACTGCGTTACAGGGCAAAGTAGACAAAATTAACGGCAAAGGATTGTCAACTAATGACTACACCAACGATGAAAAGCAGAAACTTGAATCCTTGCAGAACTACAACGATGCAGATATTAAGGCAAGATTGCAGGCGATTGAAGCGATAGACCATAGCAAGTTTTTGACCGAGCATCAAGACATCAGCGGAAAGGCAGACAAAGAACAGGTTGTAAGTATGACCGAAGAAACGACAACGATTGAGCCTAACAAGTTTTACGTTTGGGGCATCGCAAGTGACCTTGACATTTCGCTTGCAGAACCGAACGAAACAGGTGTTGTCAATGCTTATCACTTTAAGTTTGTCGCAGGCGAAAACACTATGCTTGCGCTCCCAGCCGATGTAATTTGGCAGAACAATCAAGAGCCGAAGCGAACCGCAGGAAATACCTATGAGGTATCAATAATTGATAATTGTGCATCATTTTTAGAATTTGTTCCTTATGATGAATAATAGAAGAAGATTTATGGTAGAAAAAAAACCGAGTATAGATTATGGTTATAATTATATAGATTGTGTATTCGATGTTCGTGACGGAGAGGAAACTACAACTCTGATAAGTAATTTGGCTACACAAATAAACGCATCTAATTGTACTATTTATGTAGATGATGAAGAAATTCCATTTGTGAGAAGTTTTCCATTTGCTACCGCTGGGTATCATAGGGTTGTATACAAATTCCATACACAAATGACGGATTTAACCCGAATGTTTAGTGCCGTTAATGTTCGTGATGTCGATGCTAATAAGTTTGATGCAAGTAAATTGGCTACAATTAACTGTTGTTTTAATGGCGCGAAAAGGCTCTATACATTCGATGCAAGAGAATGGGTCAATGATATTGGTGTTGATATGACAGGAACTTTTGGGTGGTGTCCTTTCGAGAGAGTTATTTTTGGGAAAGTTAAAGTATATAGTTTGAAAGGCTTTTGTGAAAATACAAGAAACGACCTGCTTGACCGAGATTATCATATAATTGATATGCGAAATTGTTACGGAGAAGTTGCATCGTGGGATAGAATATTTCGTAGACAGATGGGTGGAAGTTATATGAGAGAGTGTTGGCTGGATAATATCGTATTAGGAGGTAGTTTGCAGGAATTATTCGGTTGGGGGGAACAAGCACTTGTTGAGTTTAGAATAAAAGGGTTGCCAAAAGGGGATAATGCTCAGTTTAATGGATATAATAACTTGAGTGTTGCCAGTCTACTATCAATCCTTAACGCTCTACCTCAACTTACTTCCGATGAGAGTTACACACTGACACTTGGGAATACAAACCTTAACAAACTAACAAGCGAGCAAAAGCAGATTGCTATTGATAAGGGATGGACTTTGAAATGATTAACCGACTAATTAACTATATTATTAACTTAATTTTTATTTATCTTATGAATGAAAAGTTGTATGTAAAAGACGGAAAAGTACGGACTGCAAGTGCTATTTCTGTAGTGATTGGGAATAGAAGATATTCGGGTGTCAATGAAGCACTCGCAGAGAAACTTGGCTACGATAGTGTAGATGCACTCCTTGCAAGTTGTGGCTGGGTTGTGTATGAGCCACAAATGGATGAAAAAACACTTGAAGATGCAATCGCACAAAAGGTCGCAGAGATTGAAGCCTACGACCAATCGGACAACGTAAACTGCGTTATCATCAACGGAGAGAAGCAATGGATTGTCAAGGCTGACAGGGTAGGATTGAAGAACCTGTTGCAGATACAAAAGGAGCAGAAGCAGGAGTTTGCGACAATTTGGTTTAGTGGTAAGCCTTACACACTTGTTCCGATTGATAAGGCTATTGCGATGCTTGATGCGATTGAACTATACGCATACGAATGTTATAACGTAACGCAGTCGCATATTGCCTTTGTGCGTGAAAGCAAGAACGTAGCAGAAGCAGAGAACTTTGATGTTACAAAGGACTATCCAAAGGTGCTTGAGATAACTTTGGAATAATTGTTTGCAAATCAAAGATAAAAACATATTTTTATTCTGTGGGATAACAAGTGGCAGGCAATGTGGGTAAAGCCTGCCACATAACAACGCAAACATAAAATGTTACACGAATTGATTTTTAGCGATGAATTGAAACATCAAACAGGATTGTTGTTGCTGATGTATAGCGGTATCTTACTCGTTATGCTCGTTGACCTCATTACAGGCATACGAAAGGCAAGGATTGCAGGCAAAGCAACAACAAGCAAAGGATTACGAAGAACAGCACAAAAGGCAATGCAGTATTTTCTGCCAATGCTTGTACTAACGGCAATAGACCTCGTTACGGCAACGATAACAAGTTACCCTTATCTGTCGGGTATTTTCTTCGTCTTTATTTGCGTGATTGAGTTTATTTCAGTTTACGAAAATACGCACGGAGAGGGAAGCATTAAGAACGTGACAAAGGGGTTGAAAATTGTAGTCAAGGACAAGAACGATATACCGCAGTTAGTAAGTGATATAATGGAGTATATTGAAGCACAGAAGAACGTGACTTGCGAAGATGCCAAATCAAATGAATTAAAGGAATAGGAAGCGATATGAAACGAATTTACGACCTCATTAAAAGGTTTTTGTGCGATATAAGCGCAGATAAATACCTGCATACACTTGTCAGTCTGTGCATCGTTTATTGCCTGTGCAGGCTTTATTCTGCATTTGTCCTGCATAGTTTCATTGCGGTATTCTATGCCGTTGCATCGTGTATGCTTATAGGCACACTCAAAGAGTTGTGGGATAATAGCGATACAGGGGAGTTTTCCTGTGGCGATTTGCTTGCAGATGCGATTGGGTGTGCGATTGGTTTAACGTTATATCTATGTTAGTATGTGGATTTCGGACAAAGGAATAAACGGCATTAAGCGGTTTGAGGGTTGCAGATTGCAGGCGTATAAATGTCCTGCAAACGTATGGACTATCGGTTATGGACACACAAAGGGAGTTAAAGCAGGTGCAGTTATTTCAATGGCACAGGCTGAAAGCCTATTGCGTAGCGATTTGTTGCCGATTGAAAAGTATTTGAACGACAAGAATAATATACCTGTAGACCTTACACAATCGCAGTTTGATGCACTCTGCTCTTTTTGCTTCAATCTTGGTGTGCAGGCATTCCATCGCAGTACGTTGCGAAAGTATATTATTGCGAAGAAGCCGAGCGAAGCGATAACAGGACAAATCCTGTTGTGGTGTCACGCAGGCGGTAAGGTGCTTAATGGACTTGTTAAACGCAGACAATGGGAAGCAGAGTTATGGGAAGAATAAAGCATTTGTTTTGGGTATTGGCTACAATCGTAGCCTTTGCCCTTTGTGCGTGTAAGACAACGCACGTTATGAGTGAAACAACACAGGCAGACACTATTATACAAGTGCAGGTGGTACACGATAGCATCCGTATCGTACAGGTGCATCGTGATAGCACATATCTACACGATAGTATATATGTTGTTGCCGATAGTACAGGCAGGGTCACTTACAAGGAGCGATGGCACACCTTATATAAGTATGTATATGCAAGCGATAGTCTGCAATACTATAAGATGCAGGCTGATAGCCTTAAAACGGCATCAAGAAGCACGAAAGAGGTTACAAAGGTGGTTGAGGACAATAAATGGAAACGTGCTTACTTTGTCTGCCTGCTATGTCTAATCGCAACAATCGTAGTCGTATGGCGAATGGCAAGAAAATAAAAGCATCGTTGTACCTGTGTAAATACCTGCCTGTTGTATGTGCATTTGCTATGCTTGTGCATTGCGTGTTGCTTTCGCTTGATGTTTCGGGCATTTGGGCAGAGAATTTCGTGATGCTATGCTTTGCCTGTATGTTGTTCGCAAACGATATGGCATACGGCTTTTGTTGGGTGCATCGTGCTTTAGGGTGCTACGCAGTAGCGGTATATTGGTGTTGCGTATTTGAGCGACACATCGGCTTTGGGTGGTTTTTGCCTTATGCGCACGTTATTGCAATCGTTGCAGGCTTTGTTTTGTTTTACTATTTAATCCGTCAGCAATGCAGAAAGAAATACTAATAGGCTTACTTGAAGCCGTAATAGAGAAACTGAAATCGCCCGATTGCCACCCATCAGCAGAAGCAATTGAAGAAGCCATCGCACAGGCAAAACGACTGAATGAACCTGCGCAAACTAATTTGACCGCCTATCAAGTCTGCAAAAAGTTAGGTGGTATCAGCGAGCGAACGTTGCGCAATTGGGTGTCGCAAGGTCTTGTTTCGCAACCGCACCAAATACAAGGATGTAATAGTAACTTTTGGTTCAGCGATGACATAGAAGCCGACCGAAAACGGCTTAAAACATACGGATACATCCGAACATAGTTTTTCTTTTTCTTCATATATATATTGTTTTAGTTATGGTAGTTTTGCCCTGTTGCCTGTGATAGGTAGCAGGGTTTTTATGTTTTTCAGCATAAAACCTAATTTTTCTTTGAAATTATTTTGGTAGTTGATTTAATACCCTTATATTTGCAGTGTAAT
>JAZLJE010000103.1:0-2075 GCA_045617705.1 Ruminococcus sp. | reverse complement strand
ACTATGGGTATTTCTCTTCTAGACTGCATAGACTCCGATATTGATAAAGCCTGCGACAAAATTTACGATAAAATCTGCCGTTATGCAAATGACCTTGTATCTGTAAGTGATTCTATCAGCCGTGAATACGGTATCCCGATTATCAATAAAAGAATTGCTGTTACTCCTATTGCTATGATAGCGGCAGTTTGTCAAACAAACAAAATAGTAAAATTTGCAAAAGTTCTCGATAAAGCCGCTGATACTGTCGGAGTCAACTTCATCGGCGGATATTCCGCTTTGGTTGAAAAAGGCTTTGCCGCAGGTGACTATGCCCTTATCGAAAGTATTCCGGAAGCGTTGTCTGTTACTGAAAAAGTATGTTCATCCGTAAATATTGGCTCAACAAAAGCGGGTATAAATATGGATGCTGTCAGGATGATGGGAAATACTGTTGTAGAAACAGCAAAACTTACTAAAGACAGAGACTGCATCGGTGCTGCTAAACTCGTAACATTTTGCAATGCTGTTCAGGATAACCCGTTTATGGCAGGTGCCTTTCACGGTGTCGGTGAAGCAGACTGTGTTATCAATGTCGGCGTTTCAGGTCCGGGTGTTGTGCGTGCCGCGCTCGCAAAATCCGACTGCAAAGATTTGTCACAAGTTGCTGAACTTATCAAGAAAACTGCATTCAAAATTACAAGAATGGGACAATTAGTTGCAAGAGAAGCGTCGCAGAGGCTTTCTGTACCTTTCGGTATAGTTGACCTTTCTCTCGCCCCCACTCCCGCTGTAGGCGACTCTGTTGCACATATACTTGAAGAAATGGGGCTTGAGATTTGCGGTTGTCACGGAACTACCGCCGCCCTCGCTATGCTCAATGACGCTGTTAAAAAAGGCGGAGTTATGGCATCGTCTCATGTAGGCGGTTTAAGTGGTGCTTTTATTCCCGTCAGCGAAGATGCGGGTATGATAAACGCTGTAAATAACGGTGCTTTGGATATTACTAAACTTGAAGCAATGACCGCTGTATGTTCTGTCGGTCTTGATATGATTGTTGTCCCGGGTAACACAACTGCACAGACAATTTCGGCTATTATTGCCGATGAAGCGGCTATAGGTATGGTCAATTCAAAAACTACCGCAGTAAGGCTTATACCTGCTATCGGCAAGAATGCAGGAGATACGCTTAATTTCGGCGGACTTTTGGGAGAAGGTCCTGTTATGCCACTTCGAAAAGGAAAGGCTGATACTTTTATAGGGCGCGGAGGCAGAATTCCTGCTCCTATTCAAGCATTGAAAAACTAATTTTTTATTAAATAAAAAATTTCAACAAGTTATAATTTACCCCTTGACAAACACTACTGCTTCCTATATAATGGAAAGGCTGACATCCTTGTGAGCATTCATTATTCGCTCATTATGCGCCAATAGCTCAGCAGGATAGAGCAACTGCCTTCTAAGCAGTAGGTCGGGGGTTCGAGCCCCTCTTGGCGCGCCATATTATATGGTGGGTATAGCTTAGTTGGTTAAAGCGCCAGTTTGTGGCACTGGAGACCGTCGGTTCGAATCCGACTATCCACCCCATGACTCATTAGCTCAGTTGGCAGAGCACTTGACTTTTAATCAAGGTGTCCGGAGTTCGAATCTCCGATGGGTCACCAACAAAGAACACACTTTTGTCTATCAAAAGTGTGTTCTTTGTTTATCCAAACCGCAGGCTTGGTATATCATCCGCCGTAGGCGGTATATCTTCAAAGACGACTTTGTCGCCTTTGTATCTCATCACGCCATAGGCGTGTATAAAATCCTCTGCGACTTGATGATATACATCCCTTTCAGACTGACGAGATACAATCCCTGCAGGATTGATGATATGCAAGGCTTCGCCTTGATTTATAAAACGAAAGTTGATATAATAATCCCAACAAATCTGAATTTGTGGAGGAGAAATTATAATGGCTTCAAGTAAAGAATATCTTCAATTTATTATTGAGCAGTTATCTGGATTAGAAGATATTACATATAAGGCTATGATGGGTGAATACATCATTTATTATCGAGGAAAAATTGTTGGTGGAATTTATGATGATAGA
>JAZLJE010000102.1:0-1207 GCA_045617705.1 Ruminococcus sp. | reverse complement strand
GTTTCTTTCCCTTTTTAGCATAGAGTACTTCACCGCACTTCGGACATTTTTCTTTTGTCGGCTCATACCATGAAACAAAGTCGCATTTCGGATAATTACTGCAGCCGTAGAAAACTTTGCCCTTTTTGGTGTGTTTTATGATAACATCGCCGGAACACTTCGGGCAGGGTACTCCTGCTTCTTCGACATATTTCTTGACATTTTTGCATTCGGGATATCCGGGGCAAGCGATGAACTTTCCATATCTGCCGACTTTTACTACCATCTTTCGTCCGCATTTTTCACAGACGATGTCGGTTTCGTCCTCTTTGAGTTGGAGTTTTACGCCCTGCATATCTGTTTTTGCTTTCTTCAAAGTTTTATCAAAATCGCCGTAAAAATCGGAAAGCAAATCTACCCATTCATTCTTACCGCTTTCAACTTCGTCGAGGTCTTGTTCCATTTTCGCAGTAAATTTTACATCAACGATTTTCGGAAAACGCTCTTTCATAAGTCCTGCGAGGGTCTCACCGAGTTCGGTTGGGTACAGAGTTTTTCCGTCACGCTTTACATATTCGCGGGAAGTTATTGTTGAAATTGTTGTAGCGTAGGTTGACGGTCTGCCGATACCGTATTCTTCAAGTGCTTTGATAAGAGAAGCCTCGGTAAATCTTGACGGCGGTTGAGTAAAGTGTTGGTTCGGAACGATTTCTTTTGACTTGCAGGGCATACCGTTTTCGAGCGGTGGCAGTTGAGATTCTTTTTCTTCTGCTTCGTCTTTGCTCTCGGTATACAAAAGTGTAAAGCCGTCGAAATCGACTTTGTATCCTGCTGCTTTGAAAATATATCCGTTTGCTTCTATATCAGCCTGTGTGGTTTTGTGGATACAATCGGACATCTGGGACGCTATAAAACGCTCCCAAATAAGTTTGTAGAGTTTGTACTGGTCGGTTGTAAGGCTGGATTTTACGGACTCGGGTGTATTGAATGCAGAAGTCGGTCTGATTGCTTCGTGGCCGTCTTGTGCATTTGAACGCGACTTGAAGACTCTCGGTTTTGAGGGCTTATACTTGTCGCCGTATGTTGCTCCAATGTATGAAGACGCGTCTTGTAAAGCGTCGTTTGAAATTCTCAAAGAGTCGGTTCTCATATAGGTAATAAGACCTGTAGCGCCCTGACCTTCGATATCAACGCCTTCGTAAAGTTCCTGGGCAACTTTCATTGTCTT
>JAZLJE010000101.1:0-1470 GCA_045617705.1 Ruminococcus sp. | reverse complement strand
GGAGACTACTAGTATGAAAATGGAAAATAAGACTTATGACATTTTAAAGTACATTGCACAGATTGTATTACCAGCAATCGGTACATTTTGGTTTGCTATGGCTACTATTTGGGGACTTCCATATGGTGAGGAAATCCTTGGAACTATTACTGCAATAGACACCCTTTTAGGTGCATTGCTTATGATATCAACCAATAAGTACAATATTGAGGATAAATAATATGGCATATATTTATGGAATCGATGTAAGCCACCATCAGGGGTACATAGACTTTCAGGAAGTGAAGAATAGTGGCATTAAGTTTATCTTGATGAAGGTTTCGCAGAAAGCATATGCAGACCCGAAGTTTGAACAATATTATAAAGGTGCTAAATCTGCTGGAATACCTATTGGTGTCTACATTTACAACAAAGTAAAAACAGAGGCAGAAGCAAAAGACGAGGCGAATTTTGCGTTAAAATGCTTAAAGGATAAAGGCTTTGAGTTTGTCTTTATCTCCGACCTTATCTACACCGACAACTACGAAATCGACCACACTGGTAAGCAGTGTAAAAAAGCAAATTAGACAGCATAAAAGACTTGTCAAATATACACTTGATAAGTCTTTTTTCAACTTCGTTATTCTTTTGCACATCTGCCGCACGGCGTGAATCCTGAATTTAACGCATCTTCGAGCGTTGTAGCCGTACTGTTTTTACCTCCGCAGGTAGAGGACAAATGATATCTTTTGCCGGTGGGAGTTATATATACCGTACCGTCGTCGGTTGTTTTATCCGTCGGCGTTTCGTTTTGGGGCTTTGAGATTTTGCTCTGTACAGTATCGCTTTCGGTGCTTTCGGGTTTTTCTGTTGTTGCCTGCTGTACTTCAGATTCACCGGATTGTTCTTGCGAAACTTCCATCGGCTCATCGAAAATTTTAACCTTTTCTGAATTATCAGGATTTTCAAGCGCATAACCGCTCTGACAGCAGGTAAATGAGAAAACAACCAACGCCAATAGGAACAGTACCGCAACTCTTTTCATACAGAACATCCTCAAAGCAAGATTTTGAATTTGTACGGTGTTTTCCACCGTTTGTTTAAGGTAATTTTAGCATATTTCGACAACAATTTGTCGAGTGTATGTTGTTATATCTGCGTATATTGGGTTTTGTACTTGACAAAATCAGCAATGATGTAGTACAATCTTATGGGTGAGGTGATGCGGCTATATGGAGAAAGAAATTTTCATTAACCGACTTGTTGAATTACGCATGAACAAAGGGGTTTCCGCCCGTGATATGAGCTTGTCTATCGGGCAAAGTCCGTCATATATTAACAACATCGAATGCGGTAAGAATTTGCCGTCAATGACCGGCTTTTTTTATATTTGTGAATATCTTGAAATTACACCGCAGGCGTTCTTTGATACCGATACCAAAAATCCAACGAAAGCACAGGAGTTGTTGGATGTTGTAAAAGGTTTAAGCA
>JAZLJE010000100.1:0-2818 GCA_045617705.1 Ruminococcus sp. | reverse complement strand
TTGATAGGCTGCGTGTGTACGCACGGTGACGTGTTTAGCTTGGCAGTACTAATAGGTCGAGGGCTTGACCATATTTCCTTTGGTCAATCCACCACTTTGTTTCTCCTTTACCTCCACTTTGTTCAGTTTTCAGGGTACATTTAAAAATGCTGTGACGAAATCGTCACAGCATTTTTAGTATCCAGTATTTAGTATTTAGTTTTTAGAAAATTATAGATACAAAAACCGCTTGCGATTTTCCCGAAATTATCAATTGTCAATTATCAGTTTAAAAAACATAACCCTGCCAAATGGGTGGCAAGGTTATGTTTTTTTATTGGACAATCCGAGGATATAGTCACTTGTAACATGATAATATTTTGCGAGTGCGATAAGGTGTCTTATCGGCAATTCATTTGCTCCACGCTCATAACGAGCATACATAGGTTGGGAAGTTTTCAGTATTTCGGCAATCTGTTTTTGAGTCTTGTCGTGGTCTTCTCTCAAATCTCGAATTCGTTTAATATAGATCATACACATCACCACCAAAATTTTATCATAATACATATATTTTATATTTGTTTAGTAAAGAAATATACTATATAGCACTTTAATATACTAAATTAAGGATAAAATTTCGACATAAAATAAAAAAAGGTAATAAATTTTGCGGTAATTTTACTGATTTTAGATATAAAAAAGCCCTGACATATAAATCAGGGCGTAGCGTTATTCTTCAACTTTCGGCAGGTCGGAAAGTAAGTTTTCATCAGACACAGGCACTTCCTGTTTAGGAAGTTCAATGGAAATATTTTCCTCATCTTCCGATTTTTCTTCACTATTTTCTTCTACGGTTTCTTCAATCTCGGTTGATACTTCGTGGGAGTCGTATTCGTTGTCTTCGAGGTCTTCTTCCTCTTCTTCATCATAATTCGAAGACTTTGCAAGATAAATAGTAATCGCACAAACGCCGACTATCAAAGCCGTACCGGTTACCTGGAGGGCACCTATCCATACGAGTTCTCCTCTTATAATAGTGCGTATGAAAGTGACAATAGAAAATAAAAGTGCCGCACACGCAACAACAAATGCTATTACAGGGACTAATATTTTTGCTTTCATATAAACCTCCTGCTTACTTTAGTATCAACGGCTTGATTTTTTTGACATCGCCGTCTAAAATGCTCCACTTGGATTTCAATTTTATATTATCAATAGGTGAACTTATATCTTGATGAATGTATAGGCTGTCAATGCCGAATTTATACGCACCTTCGATGTCGTATCGCCAGTCGTTGCCTATCATTACGGTTTTTTCCCTGTCGAGGTTGTACCTGTCGAAAAGGATTTTGAAAAAGTGTTTGTCGGGTTTTGTACAACAGCATTGTGAACTGATGAGTATGCCGTCAAAATAATCATAGATACCCAAAAGTTTTAACTCCGGTACTGTAAAATACTCTTGCGCATTTGATAAAAGGAAGATGTGTTTTCTTTTCGCTTTAAGAGAGTCGAGTAAATCAATAACTCCGTCATAAAGTTTTATAAACTCTGTTGACGCTTTACGAAATTCCCACATAATATCTTTTACTTTGTGATATGTAGGAGTGACATCCCTGTTGGAAAGTAACTTTGAAAAAACTTTTTCAAGGTGGATGTCGGGGGCTTTGTAGTTAGGATGAGAAAGGATAGTGGAAAGAAGGTCTCTTCTTGTGTACTTGTGGTAAAGGGAATTTAGTTCCTTTGGGCTGTAAACAGCACCGTAGGAAAGAAAAATCTTTGCTGCCTTCTCCCAAAATTCGTCAGCCGATTCATCGGTACGAATATCTACAAGGGTGCCGTATAAATCAAATACATAATTCTGATACATACTACTCCCCCTACAATAACCTACACTACATTGTACCACCAAATGAAAATAAAATCCACACCAAATAAGCATTTTTGTAGAAATAATGCAAAACAAGGTGCTTTATATGTAGAAAAATTACATAACATTTTTTCGGCTATACAATACCTTGTAGATTACGATGAATATCGGCACAAGACGGTTTTTCGCAAAATTCGTTGAAAAGCCCACGATTTCGTGATATATTAATAGAAGGTGATATTATGACGAAAAAAGATATCGCAAAAAATGCGGTTTTATCTCTCAAAAAAGAATACCCGAAAGCCCTGTGTTCTTTGCAATATGAAAACCCGTTTCATTTGCTTGTTGCAACGCGTCTTGCGGCTCAATGTACCGACAACAGAGTAAATATGGTAACGCCCAAATTATTTGAGCATTTTCCTACACCGTATGAATTTGCAAATTCTACCGCAGAGGAAGTTGAAGAATACATAAAGTCCTGCGGACTTTACAAAACAAAGGCAAAAGATATTGTCGCCTGCTCAAAAATGATAGCAGAAAAATTCGATGGCAAAGTACCGAAAACGCTCGATGAACTTATCACGCTACCGGGGATAGGTCGAAAGACAGCAAACCTTATTATGGGCGATGTATATAACACGCCCGGTGCTGTTGTGGTAGATACGCATTGTATTAGGATAACTAGTAGGCTCGGGCTTCACTCTGAAACCGATATGAAAAAAATTGAATTTATCCTGCGTGACTTGTTACCAGAAGACGAGTCAAGTGACTTTTGTCACAGGCTTGTAATGCACAAGTCGGATCGTAGCCATGTCGTTCTGTGAGCCAAGGAGTTGGCCAAGGGAGTTGTCTTCCTAAGACCGCTTGGCCTCCGACTTGCTTCACTCTGAAACCGATATGAAAAAAATTGAATTTATCCTGCGTGACTTGTTACCAGAAGACGAGTCAAGTGACTTTTGTCACAGGCTTGTA
>JAZLJE010000099.1:0-3499 GCA_045617705.1 Ruminococcus sp. | reverse complement strand
TAATCTCTATGGTTATCGGCTACGCGGGGCTGAAGTTCCTTGAACTTTCCATCGTATCTCCCGTACAAAATGCTTCGGGCGCATTGTCAGCCGTGGTTATGCTTTTGTATTTCATCTTTATCGGCAAGATAAATAATTTCTTTGAAGAGTTTTCCGTGCTCGATGTTACCGGCACTCTCATCATCATTTTTGCCGTTATTTCACTTGCCCTTGTTGAGCATAATCTTTACCAAAAAACTTTGACAAAAAAAGAAAACAGCAAGTACCGCTTTGGCGCACTTGCCCTTTTGTTTCCCTTGCTTTACTGCGTTTTTGATACAATCGGCACGGCGGCAGACGGAATAATTCTTTCAGACTCAAGCGGACTGTCACTCTCGGAAATTGATGTAATCATCCTCTACGGACTGACATTTTTTCTTATGTCGGTTGTCCTATATATTTTCCTTTTCATCAAAGAAAAGAAACCGTATAATCCGTTTTGCAAAACTGAACTGCCGAAAATATCCGCTGCGATATGCGAAGAAGGCGGGCAAATTTTCTATGTCTTTGCTATGGCAAGAAACCCCGTGCTTTCTGCTCCGATGGTCGCGTCATACTGTATTGTTTCAGTCATTCTTTCTCGCATTTTGCTCAAAGAAAAACTCACAAAACCGCAGTATACCTGTGTGCTTTTTGTAATACTCGGCATCGTAATTCTCGGTATCAGCGAGGGTATCGCAAGTCTTTAAAATGCTCTTTACATTATGCACCGTATCGTGTATAATTTTAGCCGATGTGGGGGTATAGCTCAGATGGTAGAGCGCTTGGTTCGCATTCAAGAGGTCAGGGGTTCGATTCCCCTTATCTCCACCATTGAAAAAGAAAGAGTATCTTCTTGATACTCTTTCTTTTTTATTTCACCATATTAGTGGAGATAAGGGGAATCGAAGGCGACTGTGCCGAGCATTAAGCCGTGCGTAAATGCGACGGTAAAAATGATTCTGTGAATCATTTTTAGGGAGAGCGATGATGTTTTTTTCTGTTTCCTCAATGGCAGATGACGAAATGTTTTTTGCCGCTAAAATTGTCTAACCTTATCTCCACCAAAAAGAAAAGTCGCATTAGTGCGGCTTTTCTTTTTGTACTTTTCACTTTTATCTTTTACATCTTCTCTTTTCACTAAAATCGGCGACTTTTCCAGATAAAAGATAAGAGAGAAAAGAGAAAAAGTCCGTACTTACGGCGTAAGCGGATTTATTTCACATTTCAATGTATGCAAAAAGGACCTGTCTTTTGACAAGTCCTTTTTAGTCTTCATTTATATAGTCAAAAACCTTGTTAATTTGCTCTTCAAAAGTATCACCGAAGGCGTTATCAAAAAACGCACTTCCGATAGTAAATCCCCACGGAGCAATTTCCTTTAATTCGTCAAGGCGTAGGAAACTGTCAACGCTGCCCGCTATACAAATCGGTAAATCTATACTCTCAACAAATTTTTTGTTAAGTTCAAATGAGTCACCCGTATATCGGTATCCGAGTAAATCAAAGCCGAAAACTCCTTTTTCTTTGTACTCTTGTGCTTCGTTTATTATATCATCAATATTGCCGTTTAAAACTGACGGTCTTTGTTTAACATCGCCGACATAGGGAAAATACTTGATATTATTTTCTTTGCAGAAATCGTTTACAGAGTCAAAGAAAGCAGTTCCCATAAGATAATCGCAACCGCATTCTAATGCGGTTTTCACGCCGTATAAACATTCTTCTTCTGTATAAGCGACTACTTCCAATGCTGTTTTTTTACCGTTAGCCTTCATATATGAGAAAAGTTCTTTCATCTTATGCAAAGAAAGAGGTTCTTCCTTAAATCCGAAGATACCTGCCTTGCTGTTTTTACATTGTTCAAAAACCTCAAAGGCGTTTTCTACCGTAAGGTCGTTATATGTAAGCATTACGATAATTTGCGGTGTTGTTTTCAATATTACCGCCTCCATCTGTTTGATTATAGCAAAATATGAGAGATTTTGCAATAAAAAAATAATATTAGTTCTGTATGCCGAATTTGTCAAAACTTGATATTTATGTGTATTTGTGATAAAATTAGTTGATTATATGTTATTAGATTTACGGTAAAAGTTTCAGAGGTCTGTAATGTTTAAAAGATTTTATCCCGATGCCTACGCAAAAAGTGTTTTTGATATTGACTACCAAAAATTATACGACTTTGGTATAAGGGCAATTATCTTTGATATAGATAACACCCTTGTCCACCACGGTGATGACTCTAACGAAAAAGTAGACAACCTGTTTTTGAAATTGCACAGTATCGGCTATAAAACCCTTTTACTGTCAAACAACGATAAAGAACGGGTAGAAAGATTTATCAAAAATATCGACACTTTGTATATCTGTGATGCTGAAAAACCTGCACCCGACGGTTATCTCAAAGCGCTTACAATGCTTGGTTTAGACAAAAGTGAAGTCGTATATATCGGCGACCAGATGTTTTTGGATATTTACGGTGCAAATAAAGTTTCCATCCCGAACATTATGGTGCATTATATCGAAGCACCGAATGAAAAACGGATAGGAATAAAAAGGTATCTTGAAAAATTAGTACTTGTGTTTTTTAATATGAAGAAAACTCATAAACTTGATATTTAAGTTACTATATTGAAAGGAAATCGACGATGTTTTGGAGAAAAGATGTTCTGTTTTGCAACATAAATCCGACTTGCTATGCTATTTCGCAGGAAAAAGAAATAGCAAAAAGACATTTGCAAAATCTTTTCAGCAAGGAAAAATTTGCAAAAACAAAAAGCAAAGAAAAATTGCCTACGCTTGTGTCTTCCAACAGTTGCGGTATGATAAAAAAGGGCAAAGATATTGACCCCGTTTTGCAGAAAAACAAAGCGATAAATATCGACCTGTCCTGTAAGCAAATAAACGGACTTCTTATCCATCCCGGCGAAACCTTTTCTTTCTGGAAAACTGTGGGAAAAACGACAAAGAGAAAAGGATACAAAGACGGCAGAGTTGTTATTGATGACAAAATCACTCCCGGTATCGGCGGCGGACTTTGTAATTTGGGGAACTCCATAAACCTGCTTATTCTCCACAGCCCGATGACCATAACCGAACTGCATGTTCATTCCGACTCACTTTCCCCGACTCACGGCGAGCGAGTACCGTTTAGTACAGGCACGAGTGTAAGTTACAACAATATCGACTACAGATTTAGAAACGATACCGACCAGGATGTTGAACTTTGTCTTTGGTGCGAAGATGAACAACTCTTTTGCGAACTGCGAAGTGAAAAACCTTTTGAGTACATATTCAAATTGACAGAAGAAGACCATCATTTTGAAAAAGTAGACGGCAACTACCGCAGTATTTCAAAAATCTATAAAGAAACCTACGACAAAGAAACAGGTAAGTTGGTGGAAAAAGATTTAGTGCTTGAAAACAACTCTCTTGTTATGTATGATGAAGACTTAATCCCGAAAGAACTCATCAGAAA
>JAZLJE010000098.1:0-4296 GCA_045617705.1 Ruminococcus sp. | reverse complement strand
AAAGTATGGGTACAATCGATAGGGGAACAGTAAGAATATCGCCGTCTTTTTTTACGACAGATAATGAAATTAATACTTTTATAAATGCTATAAATAAAATTTCGAAAATTTCTTGAAAAGATTTTAATGATGTGTTAAAATAAAATAAATATGTAAGTGGAGGAAGTTAAATGATATCGAACATTATGTCAACTATCACTGCTATCTTTAAGACTTTTGAGTTTAAAGATGCCGTAGACATAATTGTAATAGCGTTGATTATTTATTACCTTTTCAGGCTGATTCGCCAAACTCGTGCTGGTCAACTTGTCAAAGGTGTAATAATTCTGCTCATTGCGTATGGTATCGCTGCTATATTTGACTTAACTATGGTCCACTTTATACTTCGGGCGCTCTTTGAATTTGCGGTTATTATTATTGTTGTATTGTTCCAGCCGGAACTTCGAAAAGCACTTGAAAAACTCGGCAGAAGCAAAGTTTATTCTAAAACTCTGAAAACTATCGTAACGCCGAACAGTGTTGACGATGCAGATATATTAACAAAGGCTGTATCCGATGTGTGTGATTCTGCTATTGTCTTTTCTCATACAAAAACAGGTGCTTTGATTCTTTTTGAACGCGAAACTTTGCTCACGGAAATTGCAAACACAGGAACATATCTCAACAGCGATACTTCAACTGCGTTACTCGGCAATATCTTTTTCAACAAAGCACCTCTTCACGATGGTGCATGTATTATTCGAGAAGGAAAGATTTTATCAGCCGGTTGTATTTTGCCGTTGTCCGATAACACCAGTATCAGTGATTCACTCGGAACAAGGCACAGAGCCGCTCTCGGCGTCAGCGAAGAAACCGACTGCGTTGCTATTGTTGTTTCCGAAGAAACAGGAGTTATTTCCATTGCGTTGGGCGGTACTTTCATTCGCGATTTTAACAGAGAAACTTTATACAATAAACTGACAGAATTACTTTTGCCGTCTGAAAACGAAAAACCGGATTTGCTTTCTGTCCTTTTCAGAAAAAGAAAGGAGAGAAACGATGAAGAATAAAACATTTTTTCAAAGATTAATCTCCAATAATGTTGTTTTGCTCATCTTGTCACTACTGCTTTCAATAGGCATTTGGTTTGCGATTAACGCCAGTTCGGATACAGATACAAATGTAACTATATCCGATATCCCCGTTACTCTGGAACTTCCGACAGAAGCAGCAGAAGAGGGTTTGCAGTTGTTTACGGGTATTGATACAAAATGCTCTGTTGAAGTAAGCGGTAACCGTGTAACAGTAGGTTCTCTTGAGCCTTCAGACATCCAAATCACTTCCGACCAGACAAGCACAATAATTGCTCCCGGAACCTATAATCTCCCTCTTGTCGCCAAGAAAGTCGGACTCAAAACAAACTATAATATTGTTTCGTCTGTAAATCCCTCAACAGTAACGGTGTTTGCCGATTATCTGAAGAAAAAAGACTTTGAAATTGAAAATCAACTTAAAGTAAAAGTTGACGACGGCTATTATGCTAATGTCGCTTTATCACAGCCGACAGTTTCTGTTTCAGGTCCCGATACAGAGGTTTCGCAAATCAGCAAAGTTGCTATACAAGCAACTGTAGACGGAGTATTAAATTCAACAAAGACTCTTGAGAATAAACTTGTTTTCCTTGATAAAGACGGTAAATCTCTTGACTTAACTTTAACTACTGCCGATGTAGAGAAAGTAACTGTTACTCTTTCAGTTTTGCAGACTAAGAAAGTAAACCTTTCAGTAGATGTATCAAATGCTCCTGCCGGTTATCCGAAACTTACAATAACTCCGACTACGATAAATATCGCCGGTCCCGAAAATGTCCTGAAAACTATTAGCGGTTCAACTGTAAATATCGGTACTGTGGATTTCTCGAAATTAAGAAATGAAAACACAACTTTAAATTTTGATATTACTTTACCAAAAGAATGTAAGAATATCAGCAGCGATACAAAAGCAACCGTAACAGTTGATTTGTCAAAATACAAGCGTGCCGAGTTTACTTGTGAAATAAAAAATACTATAAATACAGACGATTATTACTGCGAGTTACCCGACAAAACAGTTAATGTAGTTATTTTCGGACCCGAGTCAGTATTAGAAGATATGGGCGCGTCGGATATATCCGTTGAAACAGATTTCACCGATAAATTAAGCGGAGTATCCGCAAAAGCAACTTCAATCGAAATTCCGCTGAAAATATCTATTTCGAAGAAATATAACGAAAGTTGGTACTACGGAAACTATACGATAATGACGAATATATCTAAGAAAAGTTAATATGATTGCATAAAAAAGACCGCAATGGGCGGTTTCACTTAGGGATAAATAGTCTGAAAATACGAATTTCGGCGAATAACTGCTTCAAAAATGCTCGACATAAGACAGTATGCCGAGCATTTTATTTATTGTTCTTCATCCGAAATTCATCATTTTCGGATGCTTTGCAGTTTAAAACGAGAAAAAATCTGTGCGTGGTGAAATAAAAAAGTGCAGATATACTGGCGTATATTAAACTTTTTTATAAGCCACCGTGCGATTTTTACCGTTTTAAACCTGTTTGCTCCCTAAGTGAAGCCGCCCAAGGGCGGTCTTTTTCAGTATATCGGATTTTGATTTTCAAATTTATATTTATAGTTTTTGCTCCTGATTACTCCGTTAGGTGTAACACTTCCATCTTTGTGGTAATGAACACTCTGCACAAGTCCTATGCCGATTAGTACAGAAAGAATAGATGTACCGCCCGATGAGAAGAAGGGAAGGGTGATTCCGACAACAGGAAGAAAGCCGAGCACCATTCCGATGTTTATTATTGTTTGTGTAAATATCATAGAAAAAACGCCGACACAAATCATCTTTCCCGAGTAATCTCTTGCTTTTGTTGCATTGATGATTATTTTAACAATAATTGCAACTAAAATTATAAGAAGAAGAACACAACCGATAAATCCGAGTTCTTCACCCGCTACGGTAAAGATAAAGTCGTTTTCCTGCTCAGGTACAATTTGAGATGATACTCTCATCCCGTTCCCGAGTCCCTCTCCGTACAAACCGCCTGACGCTATTGATACCTTACCTTGATATTGTTGCCAGCCGTAGTTAGTTAATGAATTTCCGTCTAAATCAAAAAGTGCAATAAATCTGTTTTTGTGTTCATCATTTAAAAAGAACTTCCATATTATCGGTGCTGATACAGCAAATCCGAGTAGCATAATAAGAAAATATCTTATCTGTACACCACCGATAAAGGCCATAATAAGAAACATAAAAATGAATACGAGTACTGTTCCGTCATCACCTTGGAAATGAATAAGCAAAACAGGAATCGCCATGTGCAGTAGTAAAGAGAGAACGCCGAAAAGGCTTTTCAGTTTATTTTTTCCTTTGAGTATTTGCAGATGTTTTGTGAATGTAATAATAAAAATAAGTTTTATCAGTTCAGAAGGCTGAAAAGTCAGTCCGCCGGGAAGTCTTATCCAGGCGGTATCGTCTGTACCCGTAACATTATAACCGAAAATAAACACAAGAATAATCAGCAAAAATCCGATAACACCGAATACAATCCAATATTTTAGGATATTTTCGTACTCAATAAGCGAAATACAAATAGCAAGAAAATAGCCGATGACTATAGCGACTATCTGTGAAATCAGAAAGTTGTACTCACTTGCTCTTTGCATACTTGAAATAAGCAGTATGCTGAAAATTATTGCAGCAAGTGTAAATAACCACAAAAGGCTGTCGGTCTTTGTAAAAAAGTTTTTCAGTTTTTTTGCAAAATTATTCACAAAATCACCCTGTTTTATATCATAATCGTATTATATTAGATTAGCGATGTAATATCAAGAAATTTTTGATGAAATTGCATGAGAAATATAGTTTTATTTTCCTTTTGGCATTATGAAAAGTTTTGAATGTGTTAAAATAACTACGAATTGAGGTGCTCTCGTGAAAAAAATAATCAGTAAATCTGTTATTGAAACCGAAAATATTGCCGAAAAGATTTCGTCATTTCTCAAAGGTGACGAAGTCATTGCTTTGTTTGGTAATTTGGGAGCAGGCAAAACTGCCTTTACAAGAGGACTCGCAAAAGGACTTGGCTTTTGTGATGGAGTTTCAAGCCCTACTTTTGCGATAATAAACGAGTATAACGCCCGTTTTCCTATCTATCATTTTGATATGTATCGCATAAAAAGCGAAGACGATTTATATTCAACAGGATATTATGATTACCTCCACAACGGTATTGTTGTTATCGAGTGGAGTGAAAAT
>JAZLJE010000097.1:0-4435 GCA_045617705.1 Ruminococcus sp. | reverse complement strand
GAATAATCGGTAAGTGTTGCTTTCATAGGTCACACCTTTTTAGTGCTTTAGTTATCGGTTAATTTCTTTTAGTTGCCGTTCTGTTTCGTGTGAGAGTTTATCGGCTATTGCCATTTTGGAAAGTATGTTTTTCATTGTTTTGTCAATTTCCGATTCTTTCCCGTAGTCGGCGGGGAAGATGAAGTCAACCCTTTCTTTTTCGAGCAGTTCGCTTACTTTCGTTTTGTTTTCGTTTTGGTATACCGCTATTGCAACTCCGCCGTACGCTTTCATCATCTTCATACACGGAACATCCGAAAGTCCGTCGCCTATGTATATCATATTCGAAAACGGAACTCGTTTTGAGTCATCGGGCATAGAACGGTTGAGGTCGTCGTCGTTTGAAACATCAAGAACGCCTTTGTTGATTCTATAAACAAACTGTGTTTTGTTCGTGTAGTTTACTGCGGTTTTCGGCCAGACGGCATTTCCGCTTTCGTCATAGCAAAATTCACAGGCAAAAATTTCTTTGAATTTGTCGCTGATGGGAGATCCCTCTATAATCTCTTTCATACCCGAACTGATAACATAATGTTCCACTTTTACTCCGAGTTCATCGCCGTATCTGTTCACTCTGTCAAACCATTCAAGTACACCTGGGTAAAAGACGATATCTTTTCCCGATTTTGTGAGCAGTTCTCTGCAAAGATGAATTTTGTTTTCTTTGCACACCTGAATGGTAAGATACATATATGCAAGTATCGAGTCCATACGCTCTGCTTTCCCGAGGATATTGCATTTATTCCAAAATTCATCGGGAGTCACACCGATAGAAGGAATAAAAGAGTAGTTTTGCATATTTGCCGTGCAAAGCGTTTTATCAAAATCGTACATTATTGCAACGATAGGTTTATCGTTCATAGTAAACTCCATAGGGAATTATCCCTCGTATTCTTTGATTTCTACTGTATTAATTATAACATCATCTACGGGCCTGCTATAGGCATCGGTATTGACTTTTGCGATTTTGTCAACAACATCAAGTCCGTCAAAAACCTGTCCGAAAACAGTATGCACACCGTCAAGATGTTGGTTGTAAACTTGATTAATAAAAAACTGGCTTCCGTTTGTGCTCGGTCCTGCATTTGCCATTGATACAGCACCTCGGATATTACATACGCCTGTTGCGAATTCGTCTTCAAATTCTTTGCCGTATGCGCTGACACCGCCTGTACCGTTAAAGTTTGTGTAGTCACCGCCTTGAATCATAAAGTTTGCGATAACTCTGTGGAAAATGGTGTTGTCATATCTGCCGTTCTTTGCAAGAGCGATGAAATTGTTCGTTGCAAGCGGAGCAACATCATTGAAAAATCTGAATGAAATGTCACCGTAATTTGTTTTGATTACGGCAATTGTTTCACCTTTTTCGGGGGCTTTTTGCTGGTAGTCCGCATCAACGGATTTAACAGTCGATTTTTCAATGTCGTCAATGTTTAGTAGAGCATCTGTGGCTTTTGCTTCCATTTTCACGGTTTCTTTCTCCTTTTCTGTACTTTGTGAATTTGAAGTTTTTTCTATTGTACCCGTAGATACTGTTTTACTGCAGCCGACAAGTGCGGCACAGAGCAGTAATACTGCCAAAATAAGTGCAAATATTCTTTTCATATAAATACCTCTTTTTATTTTTTATATTATTTTAGTATAATTTTTCATATTTTTCAATAGTAAAGCGACAATTTCACCGAATATTCATAAATGGCATATTCTATTCCCGTATTTCATAAAATCTATTAACCGAAGTACAGGAGGAAGAAAAATGACAGATTACTTGCCGGAGGGAAAGAGGATAAACAAAGAGGAAAATATAACGGCGTTGTCCTCGCTTTCAAATATATTCGAAGCAAAGTCATCGGGGAAAATCCTTGAGTCAAGGGCAACAGTATGTGACCAAGACCATAATCTTATAGTAGATTTAGGCGAGATAAAGGGGATTATCCCACGCGAAGAAGGAGCAGTAGGGATAAAAGAGGGAACAGTAAGAGATATTGCCGTTATTTCAAGGGTAAACAAGCCTGTGTGTTTTGTGGTAAACGATTTTGTAAAGGATACTGACGGCAGAACAATAGCAATTTTATCCCGTCGAAAAGCCCAGCAAATCTGCATAGATGAGTACATAAACAATCTACATATCGGTGATGTTATTCCCGCACGAATAACTCATTTAGAGCCTTTTGGTGCTTTTGCCGATATCGGTTGCGGAGTAGTAGCACTAATGCCGATAGATGCGATTTCCGTGTCGAGAATAGTCCATCCGAAAGAGCGATTTTCTGTAGGTATGGATATCAAAGCGATAGTAAAGTCAAGCGACCACGGCAGGATTGGCATATCTCATAAAGAACTTTTGGGAACTTGGCAGGAGAATGCAGACAATTTCACACCCGGTGAAACCGTAGCGGGAATAATCCGTT
Organism: Ruminococcus sp.; assembly: GCA_045617705.1. Classification (GTDB taxonomy): domain Bacteria; phylum Bacillota; class Clostridia; order Oscillospirales; family Acutalibacteraceae; genus Ruminococcoides. The sequence goes on along the minus strand of JAZLJE010000097.1, from coordinate 1,988 downwards.
CTGTCGAAAACTACGGTGCTTTTGTCGAACTGACTCCCAATCTTGCCGGACTTGCGGAACTCAAAGACGGTTTGCACGAAGGTATGCTTGCAAGCGTGTATATAAAAAGCATTATCCCCGAAAAAATGAAAATAAAGTTGATTATCATTGATACATTTTCGGGAGAATATACGGTAGAAAGCCCGAAATACTACTACAACGGCTCACATATAGAAAGATTTGTATATTCTCCTTTGGAGTCGAATAAGTACATATTCACGGAATTCTATTGATATGTACGATAAACAGGACACCAAAACGATACTTCCTGTTGACAGCACCTTTTTGGAGTGATAAAATTATCCGTAGAAACTTTAAAGAGGTGCGTTATGGAAAATACAGGATTTATCATATTGATAGTTTTGTCAGTAATTTCGATAGTCGTTTCAATAGTAGCGATTATTCTTTCAAAGAAAAAAGATGACAAGTCATCAGAACTTTCCGATTTAAGAAGAGAAATTTCCCTTTCTACACAAGAGTCTGTGAAAAATCTCGGCGATATGATATCAAATAACCAGCAGACTTTTGCACAAAGTCAAAATGACAAGTTCAACGCGTTGGAGTCAAGGCTCAAAACTTTTTCTCTTGAAAACGAACAGAAACTTGATAATATACGCCGTTCTGTTGAAAATAAATTGACCTATATTCAAGAGGACAACAACAAGCAACTTGAAAAAATGCGTGAAACCGTTGACGAAAAATTGCAGAAAACTCTCGAAGAAAAAATGAACCGTTCTTTTGCCCTCGTTAACGAAAGGCTTGAACAGGTTTACAAGGGACTCGGCGAAATGCAGACGCTTGCCGTCGGTGTCGGTGATTTGAAGAAAGTTCTCTCTAATGTAAAGACGAGGGGTATATTGGGCGAAATCCAACTTTCGTCTATTCTCAAAGAAATCCTCTCACCCGAACAGTATGAAGAGAATGTCGCAACCAAAAAGGGCAGTAAAGATGTTGTCGAATTTGCGATAAAACTCCCCGCCGATGACGACTCTTTCATCTATCTTCCGATAGATTCTAAGTTCCCCGGTGACACATATCAAGCCTTGCGTGATGCTTATGAGTCGGGCAACAAAGAAGCAATAGATTTGGCAGCAAAAACCCTTGTTGCCACAATCAAAAAAGAAGCAAAAGACATTAGCACAAAGTATATCGACCCGCCCTATACCACCGAATTTGCGATAATGTTTTTACCTTTCGAGGGACTCTACAGCGAGGTCGTCAACCGCGGACTTATCGAAGTTTTACAGCGTGATTATAAAGTAAATATCGCAGGTCCGTCGACAATGGCGGCACTCTTAAATTCCATCCAAATGGGATTTAAAACACTTGCAGTCCAAAAGCGTTCTGCAGAAGTTTGGGAAGTTTTAGGTTCTGTCAAAACTGAATTTGATAAATTCAACGATGTGCTTATTTTGACACAGCAAAGACTAAATCAAGCAAACAACGAACTCGACAAACTTGTCGGAGTTCGAACAAGGCAGATAAGAAGAAAACTTTCCGCTGTTGAGTCTAATACCGCTTTAATAGAAGATGACGGCGACTTTGACTCTTTACCCGAAAATATACAATAATTGAATTAAAAAAATCCTCTTTGGCAATACTTATTACAGTATTGTCAAGGGGGATTTTATTTGCAATATAACAAGGTTGAAATCTGCGGAGTGAACACATCAACGCTGAAAGTGTTGACAGAAGAAGAAAAACGCTCGCTGATAAATACCATAAGAAACGGAACGGAAAGCGAGAAAAAACTTGCACGGGATAAGATGATAAACGGAAATCTCAAACTCGTTTTGTCGGTTATCCAGCGTTTTACAAACAGGGGAGAAAATCTCGACGATTTGTTTCAGGTCGGTGTTATCGGACTCATCAAAGCAATCGACAATTTTGACCCGACACTTGAAGTAAGGTTTTCCACCTACGGAGTTCCTATGGTTTGCGGTGAATTA
>JAZLJE010000096.1:0-6232 GCA_045617705.1 Ruminococcus sp. | reverse complement strand
ACGGTCTTGCATATAAAAAGGAAATGTCGGTCAACTGGTGTACCTCTTGTAAGTGCGTTCTTGCTAACGAGGAGGTTGTAAACGGCGTTTGCGAGCGTTGCGGCAGTGAGGTTATCAGAAAAAATAAAAGCCAGTGGATGCTTAAAATAACCGAATATGCCGAAAAGCTTTTGGAGGGACTTGACAAGGTGAATTATATTGACCGCGTCAAGACTCAACAGAGAAACTGGATTGGTAAATCGTTCGGTACACAACTTTATTTTGACACCACAAACGGAGATAAATTTGAGGTGTTTACCACCCGTTGCGACACCCTTTTCGGTGCTACCTACTGTGTGCTTTCGCCTGAGCATCCGCTTATCGAAAAGTGGGCAGGGGATATAAGTAACTATGACGAGGTAAAGGAATATAAGGAAAACGCTGCAAAAAAGTCGGACTTTGAAAGGACCGAGCTTCAAAAGGAAAAGACCGGCGTTAAGCTTTCGGGCGTTGCGGCAATTAACCCCGTAAACGGCAAGGAAATCCCGATTTTTATTTCCGATTATGTACTTATTTCTTACGGTACGGGTGCCATTATGGCGGTACCTGCACACGACGAACGTGACTTTGACTTTGCAAAGAAATTTGACCTTCCCGTAATTGAGGTTGTAGCCGGCGGCGACGTCACCAAAGAGGCTTATACCGATTGTGATAAGGGAATAATGGTTAATTCCGGCTTCCTTGACGGTCTTACCGTTGACGAGGCAAAGGTTAAAATGCAGGAATGGATTGTCGAAAAGGGCATTGGTACCAAAAAAGTAAATTACAAGCTGCGTGATTGGGTGTTCTCCCGTCAAAGATATTGGGGTGAGCCCATTCCGATGGTATATTGCGAAAAGTGCGGTTGGGTGCCGCTTGATGAGTCGGAATTACCGCTTCTTTTGCCTAATGTCGAATCGTATGAGCCGACCGATAACGGCGAGTCACCACTTGCAAAGATGACCGATTGGGTTAACACCACATGTCCGCATTGCGGCGGTAAGGCAACACGTGAAACCGATACTATGCCTCAGTGGGCAGGCTCTTCGTGGTATTTCCTCAGATATTGTGACCCCCATAACGATAAAGAATTTGCAAGCAAAAAAGCTCTTGAATATTGGGGACCTGTTGATTGGTATAATGGGGGTATGGAGCACACCACACTCCACCTGCTTTACAGCCGTTTTTGGCATAAATTCCTTTATGATATCGGTGTTGTTCCCACAGACGAGCCCTATGCAAAGCGTACAAGCCATGGTATGATTTTGGGTGAAAACGGCGAAAAGATGTCTAAGTCACGCGGAAATGTCGTAAATCCCGACGATATTATCAGGGATTACGGCGCAGATACAATGCGTGTTTATGAGATGTTTATAGGCGACTTTGAAAAGGCGGCTCCCTGGAGTCAGGCATCTATAAAGGGCAGTAAGCGTTTCCTCGAAAAGGTGTATAATTTGTTTGATATTTTGGTTGACGGAGATGAGTACAGAAACGAGCTTACTCCTGCTTTCCATAAGACCGTTAAAAAGGTCACTGAGGATATTGAAGAGCTTAAGATGAATACGGCAATCGCCGCTTTAATGTCACTGCTTAACGATATTACCGCAACGGGTAAAATCAATAAAGCGGAGTTTAAGACCTTCATTCTTTTGCTTAACCCCTTTGCGCCGCATATAACCGAGGAGCTTTGGAAAAAGGCAGGCTTTGACGGTATGCTCAATGTTGCCGAATGGCCCACCTACGATGAGTCAAAGTGTGTCGAAAGCTCGGTACAGATTGCGGTGCAGGTTAACGGCAAGATAAGGGCGAGAATTGACGTTGCCGCAGATATTAGACCTGAGGACGCCATAGCGCTTGCAAAAGCAGAGGAAAGCGTTAAAAATGATATTGCAGGTAAAACCGTAATTAAGGAGCTTTACGTACCCAAGAGATTAGTTAATATTGTGGTAAAATAATAAAAAATATGCTTGACAACGGTACTTATTGTTGGTATAATATTACCGTTGTCCATATGATCCATTAGCTCAGCCGGTAGAGCACTTGACTTTTAATCAAGGTGTCCGGGGTTCGATTCCCCGATGGGTCACCACAACAATCTTAGACAAAGTCCCCAAGAAGTTTTCTTTCTTGGGGGCTTTGGCTATTCTAAGTACTTACTCAAATAATAGAATACTGACATAGTTTTACGCCATACTGCTTTACATTGCGGTATGGCGTTTTTTATTTTAGCATATATCCTATTGTTTTGGTGAAACTTGCGGAATAATCAATGGGGGCACATTTACTATTTATATTACTTACAAATACTTCGCAAATATCATCAAAAGACTTTTCGTCTTCAAATAATCGCAAGTAATAATTCATTTCATCTTCATATACTTTTGATAGTATAAAATGCCTGCGTTCATCTATTTTGTCAACATTAAAAATATCGCGGTAATTAGCGATAGGGAACATTGGAGAAGAAATTAAAGTTTTTTTATCTTTCTTTTGTTTAATGTTTTCTTTTAAGAATTTTAACAGTGTTTGTTCGCTTATTTCGCGTTGAATAGCAATGTGTCGCTTTTTTGTATCTCCTGCTTCAACTGCCATATAAGCGATTATCCTATTGTTTTTATGTCTGAATAATTTACGGGTAACTTCAATGTGTCCTTCTAATAATCTGTTTGTTTCGGGCTTATAAACATAAATCGTGTTATTGGTTATCAATTCTTTAATTCGTATTGCTGTTCTATTACTTCCCAATTCAAGTTGTTTTTGAAATTCTGAGAGAGTAATATCTTTGTTTTTTAATATTATCGAAATTGCCAAAAACCATTTTTTAAGCGAAATATGAGAGTCCTGAAAAACAGTTCCGGAAGTAACGGACATTTTATGACCGCATTTTTTACACTTGTATTTTATTTCGCTTGTTACCCACGCTTCTTTTCCGTTACACTTTGGACAACAAAATCCTTTACGCCAACGAATAGACGCTAAATACTCTCGACACTCTTGCTCTGTGTTGAGAGTATTTTTTATTATTTCATACTCCATTATCATCACCAAACATTATTTTATCATAACCGTTTAGTTCCGTCAAGTGAATAATTTTTCTTTAATTAGTTATAGGAAGTCGGAAATCAATTCCAAATAATTTTTTTAGGAGGAAGTTGAAATGTACGACTTCACAATCAGTAAAGAACAGGCAAAACAATTTGCGTTTGAGTGCTTCGATATTCTAATCGAAGAAATCAAAGCAGAAACAGAAGAAAAAGGTGGTGATAATAATGAACATCAATGATTTTTTACATAATTTCAAAAATGTAAAGCGAAGCGGTAACAATCAGTACATTGCTTGTTGTCCTGCACACGATGACCGCCACCCAAGTTTATCTATCGGCTATTCAGCAGAAAAAGGACATATCCTGTTGTGTTGTCACGCCGGATGTTCGGCAGATGATATTTTGTCGAGTATTGGTTTAACAAAAAATGATTTATACGAAAATGAAAGGAAAGATATAACTATGAAAACTACAAAATACACATATTACAAAGCAGATGGAACAATCGCTTACACCAAAACCCGTTTTGATAATACTGACGGAAGTAAAACATTTTGTTTTGAACAGCCAAACGGTGTGAAAAATGTCAAAGGCATTCGGCGTGAATTGTATAATCTTCCTGCGGTAATCAATGCACAAAGAGTTTATTTTGTCGAGGGTGAAAAATGTGCCGATGCAATTATTGAGCAAGGTGAGGTTGCCACCACTTTGGATAGCGGTGCAAATTCGCATTGGGAAAGTTATTATTTGGAATATCTGACGGATAAAGAAATCATAATTATCCCCGATAACGATGATGTTGGTATGAAATATGCTAAAAGAATATCCAACAATATCCCTCATTCAAAGATAGTGCCCTTGCCCGATTTGGAAAATAAAGGTGATGTTTATGATTGGTTGAAAAACGGTCATAAATTGTCTGAAATTGAAACACTGCCCTGTTTTAATAAAGATAAAAAGGGAAAATGTAGTGATGATGTTTTTGATAAAACATCACAGGCAGATAAAATCGTTGAACTTGCTGGACGATACGGCGTTACAACCTTGCTTGATACACGAAGAAAATGTTACGCAACTGTACATAGTGGCTCTCATATAGAACTGTTGCCGATAGAAAGCACCGATTTCAAACAGTATTTGATTAAGATATATTATGATACTGTAAAGAAAACTCCGAGAAATGATAATGTCAAACAGGCAGTTGCCTGTATTAGTTCTCGGGCACGGTTTAATGATTGTGAGAACGAAGAGGAACAACTCGTTAAACTCAGTACACGGGTTGCAAAAGACGGTAATTGTATTTGGTACAATCTCTGCGATAGCAAATGGCGTACTGTACAGATTTCTTCTGACGGTTGGAACATTGTTGATAAATCCCCGTTGCTTTTTATAAGATATAGTCATCAATTATCGCAAAAAGTCCCCAAGCCAAACGGAGATGTGCATTTAATAATGAAATACTTTAACATTCAAAATAATCAAACGCTATTTTTGTGTTGGCTTATAACCTGCTTTATTCCCGATTTTCCTCATCCTATGCCGATATTTTTCGGAGAGAAAGGTGCAGCCAAAACAACAGCGTGTGTGTTACTTAAAAGGTTAATTGACCCGTCATCATTGGAAACGCTGACCATTCCAAAAGATACCAAATCATTAGTTGTCAGTTTAATGAAGCATTGGTTTTTGCCTTTTGACAATATCTCGCATATTGACTATGAAACAAGTGATACTTTATGCCGAGCCATTACGGGTGCGGGTATTCAAAACAGAAAACTATATACGGATGATGAAGATTGTATTTTCACATTTCAAAAATGTATTGCAATCAATGGCATAAACAATGTAGCAGATAAATCAGATTTACTTGACCGTTCAATTATGATTGAACTTCACAGAATTGAAGAAAGCAAAAGGAAAGTGGTCGAGGAATTATTTGCTGAATTTGATAACGATTTACCGTATATTTTAGGTGGAGTATTTGATATTCTTGTAAAGGCAATCAAGATTTATCCGTCAGTAACGCTTGATACTCTGCCTCGTATGGCAGATTTTGCCCGTTGGGGATATGCTATCGGTGAAGCACTTGGTGGACTTGGTCAAACATTTCTTGATGAATACAAGAGTAATCAAAGAATGAGGAATATCGAGGTTTTGAACTCTGATATTGTCGCAACGCTTATTATTGCATTTATGAGCAATAATGATTCTTGGAAAGGTATGATTTCCGAACTCTATAACCTTTTAACAGAGATTGCACCAAAACAAGGTATCAACATAAAACAAAAAGGGTTTCCGACAAAGCCAAATGTTTTATCAAGAAGACTTAACGCAATTAGAAGTAACTTAGAGGAAGAGGGTATCACTTTTGAAACAAAGTCAACTGCTTCGGGTACGCAAATAGAACTTACAAATAAAAAAATACCTCCATTACCGTCATATACCCATTTGTCTGATTTGGAAAATGGAAACGATAACGATAATGAAGATATTGATGTGGAATTTTGATATTGAGGTTATGGAGATAATTTCCTAATTGTTAAAGCCATTGAAACTGTTTCGGCGGTTTCAATGGCTTTTTTCTATATACATTTATTTTTGATGTTATTCTGATTTTAAGGAGTAAAAACTATCGCCAATCCTCAAAGCGTCAAATCCTTCTTGGTCTGTTGCAACGGTGATTTTTATTCCACGCAATTCGTCAACCATTTTCAACATTTCGGCAATATCTTCAACTGTAAAATAAGATTGCTTTTTTTCTGCACATACTTTTCTCAATAGTTTTTTCATATCTATTTCCCCCAACAAGCCATAGTGAATCTGTAAATCCGGGTGATACTTCAAAAACGGCTATGCTTTCAGGGTTTGATAACATTGTCCGTATGCTCGGTGCGACAGTTTCATCACCGATACAAAAACCGATAAACAGTCCTTTTTTTGTATCAATTATATAAAAGGTTTTTTCGGTGTTTTTACTGTATTCTGAATAAAAGGCATACAATATCTACAAACATACTAAATCCTGTGAGAACGGGGTGATAAAAAGGAAGAACAGTATTATTCGCCTATACCTAAAAGAATGTCAACCGCCTGTCTTAAATCGGGTTTATCACGATACGCCTTGATAACTTTCTTTTCCTGTTCGTTCAGCTCATCATCGGTCAAATATACAT
>JAZLJE010000095.1:0-11618 GCA_045617705.1 Ruminococcus sp. | reverse complement strand
GAGAAAAATCATGAGAAAAGTTGTAAATTTTTTGAAAGAAGCAGGAACCTATTATCTTGCAACTGTGGACGGCGACCAGCCGAGAGTAAGACCTTTTGGTACGGCACATATTTTTGAAGAAAAGTTGTATATTCAAACCGGCAAGGTTAAGCCGGTATCAAAGCAAATTGCGGCTAATCCGAAAGTAGAACTTTGTGCTTTCAAAGATGGCACTTGGCTTCGTTTATCAGGTGAGTTAGTCGAAGATGACCGAGTGGAAGCACGCAAATCAATGCTTGATGCCTATCCAGAACTTCGCAGTATGTATGACGAAAACGACGGCAACACGCAGGTGCTTTATTTCAAAAATGCAACCGCAACATTTTCTTCGTTCACATCCGCACCGGAGACGATAAAGTTTTAAAGCAAAAAGTATATGCTTTGGGAGTCAATGACATGGCATACGAAAACAATCACTATGTGCCGCAGTTTATTCTGCGTCAATTCGGAAAAACGATAAACATATTTGATGTTAAAAATGGCACAGTAAAACCCAATCAACAAACACATTCTGTCTTTGCGGAAAGAAAAATCTACCCGCCCGATCTTGAAAAAGAAATCGGTTATAAAGTCGAATCTCCTTTTGCTAAGTTGTTTCACGATAAATTGATGGCGGGAGAATGTGGTTCCAAAATCACACTTACAAGAAAAGAACTGCAACTTATGAAACGGTTCTTTCTTCTTGAAACCATTAGAGTAACCTCTATGGAAAAAATATCGGAACTTGAGCAAAAAACCTCGCAACTGTATAAAGATTTTTTCACGGGGTTTTCGGAAAAAGTAATTGAAAACGAAACCCCCACAGATCGCTGGCATCGCAACATTCAAGTAATAGTTGAAACCGAAAATTTGCAAAAAGTATCTGAGCATCCTTTATGTACTTATGAAATACTAAAGTGGTCATACATATTTAATTCGGGATATTTTGCGTTTTGGGATTGTTCAAATTCCGGAGTAGAATATATTATTTCTGATATTGGAATGACATCTGAAGTCGAACCTTCAAAAGAGGAATACGGTGTTGAACACACAAAGAAAGATGAAATATACCGATTGTTTAATAGAGAATTAAATACGGAAAAGAAAAAGGAATATCAAAAACTTCTTTCTATTCAATTTTTGTTTCACGAAAACTTTTATATGTTTCCCTTATCAAAGAATCGTATGGTAGTAACCGTAAATCCGTATTTCAGCTTATTTGATAATAAGACAAAACTTACGAAACCTTCTGAATGGCCTACGCTTATCAAAAACCGTAGATTGTTTGTAAAAAATGTAAGTCCAAAGCTGATAGTGTTGAGGGGACAACCTCAATTTAAGGATGATGATGAGTTTACATATACGATACAAAATGTAAAAGCAGAAGATGCTGAATATATCAACATGCTAATGCTCGATAGAGTAGATAGCATTATGGGTTATAATGATTTTGAAAAAATAAAAATAAGCGTTAAAAGATATATGAAGTATTATGAAGATATCAAAATGAAACCTCGTGTTGATTATTCAAAACTGTTATGTGGCGAGGAAAAATTTTAATATAAGCAAAGACCTTTTAACTAACAAATATTTTGTGTTGGATTGTATGATAATTCAGCAATATTATGGTCATCTAATGATATGGATTTTGGGGAAATAAAGGATGACAAAATATCATATTTCCTCTGGACTTTTTCTCTCTGTTGTGGTATGTCTTTGTGCTGTAAGGAGGTGCAAAGGCATGGCACGAATAAGCTTAGAGGAACTGTACCGCAGTGATGATGCGGGTGGCAGGTACAACATCATGGGCGAGGTCGTTAAAGATTTGCTCGTGAACGGTGTTCCACCAAAGTATGACGAGGATACTTGGCGGGAGATGTTGCTTATTAAGCACACGCTGATAGCGGCAGAAAAAATGAAAAACGAGGGCGACTTTGTGTCGGGTTTTACCGATGCAGAGCCGCCCTTTTCTTATGCGGAGGGGTAACATGAAAATACTCGAAGAATTTTATTATGGCAACATTGACCCACACGAACGCTTTTTCAAAAAGGACGGCGAATATGCCGAGTTGGTTAGGGTATCTGCAAAAAACGAGCAGGATTTGGTTTCAACACTAACAGAGAAACAAAAAGAAACATTTGAAAAGTATATGGCGGTTCAGTCAGAAATGTCCGATGTCAGCGAACGGGAAATATTTATAAACGGTTTCAAATTAGGGCTTCGGTTTATGGCGGAGGCATATACAGCCATAGAAGATTTAGAATAATAAACTTTATTTTAAAACTTTAGGCACCGTATGAAAGCGAAACAGGATTTATGACTGTTTTGTCAACATACGGTGCTCTTTTTGTAATTTTTTAAGAATTTTACAAAAAATTTGGCTCAAATCCAAAAAAAGTGTGGAATACAGGGTGAGGGCTATTTTGAAATCTCTGCAAAAAAACAAAAGAAAATTTGCAAAAAATAAAATATTTTGTAAAAAATTTTGAAAAAGTGGTTGTAAATTTTCAAAAAAGTGTGGAATACAGGGTAGAAGGAAAAATTAATTTCGTTCAAATCCAAAAAAAGTGTGGAATACAGGGTGGAGGGGTATGAAATCCTCTGTGTACCTTGACAACTGAATAACCTGCCGAAAGGATATTGATTCGGAGACTCTTTGCCATGACAGCAGATGGCAACATCTGTGCCCAAGGGGAAAGGCGGAAACGCGCTCGTAAGAGATCGGACAAGCGAAGAGTCAAGGATGAAACACGCGGTCGAAGCGAGCGCAGGAACGTATCGGACAGACAGGAGGAATCTCAATGGTGAAAGTATCAAACTTTCCCTTGGTACAGCACAAATATTTCTTGAAACGAAATATTAATGAATGCGTTTTTATCAGTGAGGTTGGTTACGGCGTAAATAACCGTAACATAAAGCAAGAAAGGAAGAGATGACTATGAATGTTTTAAAAAACAAAAATTAACTAAGCAGAAAAGAAAGGAAAAAATTATGCAAACAGAAAAAATCAAAACCATAAGCGGTAAGGAATTGCTTGATATGAACTTACCTGCAATTCACTTTGTAGTGAAAGGTCTTGTAGCACAGGGACTTAACATTGTTTCGGGAATGTCCAAAATCGGAAAATCTTGGATGTTGCTTTTGATGTGCTTAAAGGTGGCAGAGGGAAAACCCTTTTGGAATTACGAAACCGAAAAAGGAACGGTGCTGTACCTCTGCCTTGAAGACAGTTACAACCGCATACAGCAACGCCTGCTTTCGTTTACCGATGATGCTCCGCCGAATCTTCATTTTGCTATTATGGCAAAATCACTTGCCGACGGGCTCGGTGAACAGATAGAAATGTTTATAGCCGAGCATCCCGACACAAAGTTAATTGTTATTGATACCCTGCAAAAGATTCGTGATGCATCAAACGACAATGCTTATGCTACCGACTATAAGGATGTCGGCACATTAAAACAGATTGCCGACAAACATAATATCGCAATCGTTTGCGTTCACCACCTGCGAAAAATGAACGCTGACGATCCGCACAAAATGGTAAGCGGAACAACGGGACTTACGGGTGCCGCCGATTGCAGTTATGTACTTATTCGTAATGACCCGAACTCGCCCGATGCAAAATTTTATATCCGTGGCAGAGATGTTGAGGAACGGGTGCTGTCGATAAAATTCGATAAGGAAAATTGCACTTGGGAATATGTAAGCGGTGATACGCCTATGGGTGACGGAATGAAAAGTGATGAGGCGATGAAAATCTTAATCGAGTATATGCAAAAGGAAAATCGTTTTGCCGGAACGGTATCGGAACTTATAGAAATTTTGAATCTTAAAATCAAAAGCAATATTTTAAGTAAAAAGTTAAACCTGTACGAAACCGAACTTAATAAGTTGGGGATTGAGTTTACTAAAACCCGTACCGGCGAACGCCGGGAAATTTTGTTAACCTGGGCTGGCGGGAGTCAAAACCATCACGCCTGACAAATGAAAATTTTGGGAATTACTTTGTCCCAATCCTTGAAATACGCCAGTATATCTGCGGCTCTCGACTTCGCACTTCATCAAAATTTTCTATTTGTCAGGTGCTGTGCAGTTCCTGCCGTAAAATTTTTTCGCCTGCAAAGTTGTGAATTTGCAGGCAGGCTTACGCCTGTCAAAAATGAACACAAAGCAGACGGGAAAATGTTACGAGCGAAACCGTAATGGATTTGATTCCCACCAGCCCACAAAGCCATGACGGTATGACGGCTATGACAGTTGTGTGCCGAAATTGAAAAAGTGTCCGCAAAGCCTTATAAACAGCGATTTTTTCTTTCTGCCGGTATCGTCACAAGAGTGTTTGCGTCACTATCGTCACACCGTCATAAATATAAGTTTACCGCTATTGCGAGTTTCGCCTTTGTGTTACGGCAAAGCCGCAACAATGGCAGTCGGGCTAAGCCCATACCCCTATTTAGAAAGGATATATTATGAAAAAACAAACAAAAACTGAAGTGTTAAAATTCAGAGTTACACCAAAAGAAAAAGAAATTATCACCGAAAAAGCACTGTCTTCCTACCGCACTTTGAGTATTTATTTAAGAGATTGTGCGCTGGATAAAAAAATAAATGTAGTAAACGGTGCTGAAAAAATCGCAAACGAACTGCGAAGAATAGGAAATAATCTAAACCAAATAACGAGGGAAATCAACGCAGGTTATGTTAGTGCGGTGGATTTTCGGGAACTTAAAGAGGAGATGAAAGCCGTATGGCAATCGTTAAATTCGTTAGTTCGGGGTGCTCGATGAATAATATTCTAAATTATGTTATGCGTAAAGATGCGACAAGCGGCGAACTTGTAAGCGGATTTAACTGCTCTCCCGAGACCGCAAAGGAGGAATTTAAGTTTACAAAACAGCAATTTAATAAGACAGACGGCAGAAGTTATTACCATATTATTCAGTCTTTTTCGCCCGAAGATAATATTTCACCCGAGAAAGCACACAAAATCGGAATGAAATTTGCTGAATATTTTCCGTCTTTTCAGGTGGTTGTTGCCACTCATACCAACCGTGAGCATCTACATAATCACCTTATAATGAACTCCGTTTCGTTTGAAAACGGCAAAAAATATCATCAATCTCGGGACGATATGTTAGCCGTAAAAGAATTTTCAAACACGCTTTGCAAAGAATACGGGCTCTCGGTTACCGAAAGTAAGACAAAGAAACGGCAACGGTGGAAAGAAAATCTCAAAAAAGATGCGATAGACGCTCTCTCTTGGGCGAGCAACAAAGAGGAATTTATCGACCTTATGAACGAGGAGGGCTACCAAGTTAAGTGGGAAGATAACCTAAAATATGTTACTTTCACAACGCCCGAGGGCTACAAAATAAGGGATAACAAACTCTTTGATGAGCGACTTCTTAAAAATAATATGGAGTTGTATTTCGCTATGGGCGGTACCGACGGCGTGATTTCCGAAGAATATTTGGAGTATGAAACGCCTGAAACACCGAGCACTACCATGACAATCACCACAGGTCTTTTGAATTTTATCGGTGATTTTTTATCGGTTATTCCGCCCGAAAGTGACTACACACCGGAGATGATTAAGGAAATGAATCCGTGGGAAAAGATGCGTCTTGAACAGATGCTCGGCAGAAAAATCTCATCGGAATCGTTTGTTTGCTACTGTAATCGAAGTCAGCGTGAGCAGGAAAACGGCTTTGATTTAATAATGTAAACGGGGGTGATAAAGTGAAAGATACAGAAAAGCGTACAGAGCAAATAACAGTAAGAGTATCGAAAAATGAGAAAGAACTTCTTAAATCCAAAGCAAAAGCAAAGGGAATGTCTATGACAAATTTGTTTTTGCTCTCGGCTGTCGAAAGTAAGAACACCGCAAAATACCAACCGATTTTGAAAGGTCTTGCGGAAATTAAAAAAAAACTTAATGTGTTACTTCAAAAAGACAGTAACGAAATGCTTTATGATTTGCTTGATAAAGTAAACATGGTCGCCGATACGGTGTGCGAAACAATAAGAAATAAAGATGGAGGATTTAGTTTGAAAGACTATAAAACAACTAAAAATTTAAAAGATTATCCGGCGGCACTTACCGTAAAGGAAACCGCCGAGATATTGCGGGTAAGCAGTGCTACGGTCTATAAAATGATACGGCACCGCACCTTACCCGCGGTAAAGGTCGGCAGAGAAAAGCGAATACCGAAGGTAACCTTAAAAAAACTTTTGAACAAAGGTATTGCATGAAGTCTGCACCCTAAATAATTTTTAGGGAATAAAACTCAAAAATATATCTGGACTTTTGGCGTAGAGTGTAGTATTTTGCTGTTGCAAAAAACGAAGAAAGGAGTGACAGTTACGCAAAAACAAACCTTTTCGGCGAGTATTCAAGCCAAAAACGGTCGGCTCTACGCTGTAATTCAAGCCGATAAAAACGGCAAAAAATTCCCCGTTTGGCGAACGCTCGGACTTAACGAAAACGAAAGCAAACCGAAAATCAACAAAAAATTCAGGGAGGTGGTGAACAAGTATGAGGAAGAGTACGCACAAGAAATCGAAATGCAAAATAAACCGAAATCGGATATACCCGTCTATGAATACATGACCGATTTTCTAAACCGCACAGAGCATACACTGCAAAAGAATACAAGAATCAGTTACAGGTCAATGCTCGAGGGAAGAATAAAACGGTTTTTCACCGAGCATAGCGACCTTACCGTCGGCAATCTTAAACCCGCCGATATAATGAAATTTTACGATACAATGGTCGAAGATAAGCTGACGGGTAATTCGATTATCCACTACCACGCACTACTGCGGAAAGGTTTTAATCAGGCGTTCAAAGAGGAAATGATTGACTCAAATCCCTTTGACCGAATCGACAGACCGAAGAAAAATAAATTTCACGGTGATTATTTTTCGGCACAAGAACTGCAAACACTTTTGAAATTATCAAAGGGCGATGTTATCTATCCTGCGATAATGCTTGCGGGCGGACTTGGACTTCGGCGAAGTGAGGCGTTGGGCGTTAGGTGGTCAAGAATAGATTGGAAGAAGAAAACAGTTCTCCTTGATACGAAAATAACCGAATTCAACGAGAACGGTCACAAAAGTCTTGAGGCGGTTGAAGAAATGAAAAACAAATCAAGCCACCGAACACTGCCACTGCCCGAACCCGTCTATGAAATGCTCTGCGAGGAAAAGACAAAGCAGGAAATTAACAAGCGGCGGTTTAAGGGCAGTTATTCGCGCGAGTTCGCCGATTATGTCTGCGTAGACGGATTAGGCAATATGATACCGCCGTCGACTGTAACCCGCCGTTTTGGCGAGATTTTGCGGCAGTACGGGCTTCGTCATATACGCTTTCACGACCTAAGGCATACATTCGCAAGTCTGCTCATAAGCAAAGAGGTACCGCTTATTAATGTATCAAATTTTTTAGGGCACAGCGACCTTTCGACAACTGCAAATATCTATGCCCACCTCGATAAATCGAGCAAACAGATAAGCGCAGATATTATGGGCGAAATTATAAACGGCACCTCTGATTAGAGGTGCCACATTTTTTATAGGGGGAAATTCTATGGAAAACGGATATATGAGCGGTGCACAACTTCGGCAGTACCTGCATATCTCAACAAGGAAAATGAAATATTTAATGGATAACGGTTATATTCCGCACAAAAACACCGGACATGCAACGCATAAGTATATAGTAAGAACAGAAGATGCCAAAGCATTTAAGAGGCGTATGAAATACGAAAAAGGTTTTTTAAGCGAACTATCGGGAATGTTCTCAAACCGTAAGCCGTCAAAGAGTAAACTTACGGCAGAGAAAGAACGGCAATTAAGAGTTGCAATAATAGAAAATAAAGCCACTACTTTGCCTGATGCCATAACAGTAAAACAAGCCGCCGAACTTCTCTCTGTCAGTGAACAAACGGTGAGAGATATAATTAAAAAACACAAACTTTATACCGTCAAAATCGGCAGTATAAAGTTTGTGCCTAAAAGTGAAATAATAAAAATATGTTCCCCTAAAATATAGGGGAACGGAAAAATCCTCATTCTTACGAATAAGGATTTTTTAGTTCATTTATTCAGAATGCTTTTAATATGTATACAAACTGAATTTTATCGGTTTTTAGCTATCACATACACAACTAGGCCTAATATTGCTATTATAACACAACAGAATCCTATTAAACGGAATAATACTATTGGAGTGGGAATATCGCCAAAGTGATACCAACTCATAGCCTCAAAAAACAAGAATGTTACTATTATAGAAAATAGTGTAACAATAATATAGGGAATAGTTTTTTTCATTTATATCGCCTCGACAAATTATAAATGGAAATCTATTTTATGAAAAATTTTCAACATCTTTTTCTATATCTCTTATTTCTTCTGACATTAATTTTGAAAACTTTTCGTTAATCATTTTTTCTGGCCATTCCAATGCTACTTCACCAAAAAGATCATACAAAACTTTTCTCTTTTTTGTTTCATCATATGTATCATAGTTTGGGATGTATTTTGTAACATATAACGCTTTTTTCATTTCGTTATATGTTCGTACAAACTTTTTACACTTAATTTCATTAGAACAATGATATCTTCTTAGAAGTTTATTGACTAAATCATCCAAATGAAACAACAACCTCATATCCGTAATTTGTGAATAAAAAAACATCCATCCATACTTATTTGAATCGATAACAAATCCAGTAATCTTATTATTAATTTTCCATTCGATTTGTTTGCGATTATTATTGTTTAATTTGCTAATAAGTTGCTCCAAAGACTGCTCAATTCTGAAGACACTAGAATCTCTTACAGTGATGCTATCATTAGAAATTTTATATCCTAAATACTCAAATCCTTCGGCAATTTTTCCCGAATCTACTTTTTCATTTAGCTTTAAATCTAATTTATTGATATCTGCTTTAAATCTTGTATCAACTTCTTTAATATTTTTTGAATCTAACAAGATGATAATATCATCAACATATCTGAAATATGAAATGTCAGATTGGTTAGAATACTTTATGTCAAGATCGTTTAAATAAATATTTGCTAATGCGTTTGATATTGACAAGCCTTCGGGTATGCCTCGTTCTTGTTTTATAATGGGTATCTTATTCTTTATTGGATATGGAATTGAACTCGTTTGAATTGCGTTAATTATTAATTTGAGAATTTCTTCTTTTCTTATTCTAGTTTTTACTTTTTTTATCAAAATTTCTTGATTTATTTCAGAGTAAAATGATTTTATATCAAATTTCAAAAAAGAATCATAGCCATTAATTTTATTTGAAATCTCATTAATCATTAACTGTGGAAGCTTGGATTTGCAACTTTCTCCAAAAACATTTACAATTAAATCATTTAATACAGTTAATGTTAATTTGTCTCTTACTGTTGGCACACTAACTGCTCGAGGTGGCTTATTTGCACCTTTAGTAAAAAGTAATTGTTTATATCGCGTAAATTTGTAAGTTTCATTCTTCGATTTTCTGATAATGCAATCAATATTATTATCTATGTTTTCTTCAAATTTTCTTGTGGTGATTTTATCAAGACCGATTGCCTTTTTAAATGCTATTTTTTCAAAGTACTTATCCTTGAAATAAGAAGCCTTAAATAGTTTTAACCATAAAACAGAAGCATTCATTTATATCACTCCACGAAAAGCAAAAAGAAATAATGGTAAAGCAATCAACATAATTTTTACTATTAATCGCCACATAAATTCAAAATAATATTTTGCACGTACTGACTTCCATAAATTTTTCTTATAATCTTCTTTACTGTTTTTTACACTGAGATAATAATCATATGAAATATGATTGCATGAAGAATCCAACAAATCACAGTATTTTTTTTCGATTTCCGAAATCCGATCGCTTGATACATTTCCGTGTAATTCGAGTTCTAATTTGTAAAGTTCTGTATAATTTGTTCGATAATTTCGCGCAATCTCATTATATTTAAATTGATTTAAAAACAAAATTGATATTAACAATGCAATGGATACAAAAATAGAAATAAGTCCTATTCTTTCATCGTGAAAAACAAATGATATGATTGAAAATGCTATAGAAAAAAAAGAATAGTATACATTAATAAATTGAATAAACACACTTTTACTATTTAGCCTTTTTTCGGCATTAATTCTTGATGCTCTTGTTATCCAAATAATATTAATTAACTTTTCTTTATCCATTATTATTCCTCCTCAAAAGAGTGGTACTAGAATTTCAATATTCAGGTCAAAACCTTCCGAAGAAAGTCTATTAATTCCAAACGGAATATTAATTACAACAACTTCCCATACAAATGGAAACATGGATTATAAATCCATAAACTCTAGTACCAATTTTAATTATATCATATTTTTCCAAAACAAACAAGTAATTGACAAAATTGCTAAATCTTCACCTCTTTTTACGCTCTTATATTATTCTGTTTAATCTAGAAAGGAGAAAATTTTACAAAGGGTGCAGAAAGGAAAAGAATTTTACAGGATTGCAAAAGATAAAATTGTGTCTTTCAATTGAAAAAATGCCGTTATCGGCAAAAATATAAATAAAAATTGTTTTGACAATTTGACATTTTGCCGATAATGTGGTATACTAATAGCAGTAAATTGGGAGGTGGGAACATGAAATATCTATCCGTCAAAGAGGTTGCTTTGCTTTGGAATACATCTGAGCGCAGCGTTCGTAATTACTGTGCCGCCGGTCGTGTTACCGGTGCTTTCCTTACTGGCAAGACTTGGAATATTCCTGAAAATGCCGAGAAACCTGAAAGAAGTAATAAAAGCAAATCTGCAAGAGAGACCTTGCTTGATATTTTGAAAGAAGAAAAGCGTGGACAGGTACACGGCGGTGTTTATCATAAAATACAGATTGAACTGACCTACAATTCCAATCATATCGAAGGCAGTCGTCTTACTCACGATCAAACCCGATATATTTTTGAAACCAATACGATCGGCATAACCGATGAAGGTATACGAGTTGATGATATTATTGAAACTACCACTCATTTCCGCTGTATTGATGAAATAATTGACAGTGCAAAATCACAGCTTAGCGAAAGATTTATTAAACATCTGCATTTTATTTTAAAGACCGGAACAAGCGATGCGAAAAAAGATTGGTTTGCCGTTGGCAATTATAAAAAGTTACCTAACGAGGTAGGCGGCAGAGAAACTACGCTCCCCGAAGATGTGTCAGCTGAAATGAAAAAACTCCTTGCTGATTATAACGGCAAGGAAAATGTAACCCTCGAAGTTATTATAGCGTTCCATGTGCAGTTTGAGCGAATTCATCCGTTCCAAGACGGAAACGGCCGTGTCGGCAGACTGATTATGTTTAAGGAGTGTCTTAAACATGATATCGTTCCGTTTATTATTGAAGATAAAATTAAAATGTTTTACTATCGTGGACTAAAGGAATGGAATCAGGAAAAAGGTTATCTCACCGACACATGTCTTTCCGCACAGAATAAGTTCAAAGAGTATCTGGATTATTTTAGGATAAAATATTAAATCTTGTTGTAAATGAAACGCCTTGGAACCATT
>JAZLJE010000094.1:0-3719 GCA_045617705.1 Ruminococcus sp. | reverse complement strand
AGCAGAATTTTATCAATTATTTTAGCATTGTTGCTGACTGTGTCGGATGTCTGTGTTAGTGGCATATCGACAATTGCGGCAGAAAACGATGTAACTTCCATCGGTGCTACCGACTTTTACCTTGCAGGTGATATGAACAGTTGGAGCACAACAGCAACAGCAATGACAAGAGGAATTGACAAATCCGGTACAACTATCTACTATGCAGGACCTTACACACAACAGTATCAGTTCAAAGTTGTAAGTGCCGGCGGTACATGGTATGGCTCTGAAATCAAAACAAAAGATTTATATGACACCAGCCTTGAGATGTACGAATACGGCTCAACAGGCAACTGCTGGCCTGCTGCTTCTTCTTCACCGTACTATGTAGTCTTCACTACGTCCGCAGGCGGAAACGCAATTTCCTGCGTAACAAAATTACCGCTTGATGAACCTGTGCTTGGTGGATTCAGACCAACTATTTATATCAAAGATGCTACAAATTCAGGTTGTGCTATTTGGGGCTGGACAGCCGAAGATGTTAACCTTTTCTCCGGTACTTGGGAAACCCGTCCTACAACATCAGGCAAAACAGTAAACGCTGACGGTTACTATGAATTTTATGCAGATACAGCAATCGGCGAGGGCAAACAGTACTCCATTAAAGTCACAAAGGGTACATCCACCGCTGCAACCGACTCTTGGTTTGAAACAATCGCTCACGGCAACCTTTGGGTTACAATCGACGAAGACGGCTCAGTCACTTATTCTGCGTCAAATCCTGTAGCAGATACAAGAACAAAGGCAACCGCCTTTTCAAACGGCTTGTGGATTGACCCTCAACCGAGTGTCGAAGGTTTGTCAACGCTCATCCGTTGGTATCAGAAATCAGTAGGTGAGTATCATCTCTATCTGCCGTCGGGCTTGAACTGTGCAAACCTTAAAATTTATCATTCCTACAATTCTCTGAAAATCCAGAATTTGCCGATTACTTCCGGCACAAGTTTTTCACTTTCGCCGAATTCAACATACACTCTTTCGGGTGATGTCAGCGGTACATTAAAGGTTTTCCAAAGCAAAAATGTTCATACAATGTATCTGAATACCTTGTCTGACCTTCCCGACGAAAAGAGTTCTTCACTCGTTTCTAAAGAGGATATCTGTGTTGAAGAAGGTTCTGTATATTGCACAGATGCCGACGGCGTAAACACATATTCCGATTCTATCAAGAAGATAAAGGGCAGAGGTAACTCCTCTTGGGAAGCAAGTTATCAACTTTTCGGAAAATATGCATTCAACCTCACATTAAAGAATAAAACAAAAGACCTCGTAGGCGGAAAAGTAAAGACAAAGAAATATAGTATGCTTGCTAATAACGCCGACGAATCAATGCTCCGTAATAAACTTATCTACGATTTAGCAGCAAAAATTGGTCTTGATTATTCACCGACTATCCGTATGTACGATGTCTACAACAACGGCAGATATTTAGGCTCATACTCAATCTGCGAAAAAGTCGAAGTAGGCTCATCCGCACTCTTAAGCGGAGTTGATTCTCTCGACGATGCCAACGCAGAAGTAAACCCCGATGTTGAAGATGCACCGCGTAAAGAATCAGGCACCCGTGGAACTCCCGGTTACTATCGCTATGTAGATTCAACCGACCCCGAAGATATCTCCGGCGGTTATCTCCTCGAGTTCGAACTTTCCGAGCGTTTCTATGACGAAGTAAGCGGATTTATTTCAAACAAAGGACAATGCGTTGTTGTTAAATATCCCGAATTTGCAACAAAGAACGAAGTCCTCTATATCAAAGACCTCTTTAACAAAGCCGAGGATGCAGCATACGCATCAAGCCCCGACTTAAATACAATCAGTAAATACATTGATGCAGAATCCTTTGCAAAGATGTACCTTGTTCAGGAAGTTTCGAAGAATATCGACGCAGCACAGACAAGTTACTATATCTACAAAGAGTCTGATTCTGTCGGCGACGGCAAACTCCACGCTTCTCCCGTTTGGGACTACGACTGGACTTGCGGTCAGTATGCAGGCGAAAGACCTGTAGTATCCGGCACAGATTCAACCGGCAAACTCGATACAAATACCGGTTGGACAACTCGCTACAGATGTATTGATAACAGTACCTCAAAAGGTGCAAACTTCCAGGCGAAACTTTGTGCTTGCACAGGCTTCTGGAATCTTGTCAAATCCGTATGGTATACTAACTTCAAAAATAATATCCTGACCTTCGTCTTTCACGACAGCCAGTACACTTTATCTAATTCACCCGCAAAAATCACAGAATATTACAGCACCTACAAAGATTCCATCAATATGAACGAGAAGCACTACGGATTTATCGCAGGTGACCAAAGTGCAGAGTGGGGTACAAAAGACACAGGCGACACCTTGTCTGCTACTGTAGATTATCTCAACGATTGGCTCTTTGACAGAACAACTTGGATGAACAGCAATATCGGTACAAAGGCAACCGCAACAAAGCCGACTTTGTCTACCGTAATAAAAGACAGCGAGAAAACTCTTGCTCTCACCGGTACAAAGGAGAACCCCGAACTCGTATCATCTGATGTTATGGTAACAGCAACTGCTTCAAGCGGTGCTATCACAGATATTACAGTAAACGGCAAGAAAGCCTCCTTCAACGCAAAAGACAAAGTCTGCACAATCGCAGTAGAAGACGAAGGCGTAACCGAGATTAAAGTAAAAGTAATGGCTCACGCTCCCGCAGTTGCAACAACAGACTCAAGTTTCGTAGCAACACAAGAATATACATTCGTAGTAGCAAAAGCCCCCGCAAAGACTCTCTACTACGGCGACACCAACCTAAACGGTGATGTAGAAATCATCGATGTAACTTTAACTCAAAGATATCTTGCACATATCGATGACAAATTGAGTAAAGATGCGATTTTGTGCGCAGATGCAAACGGCGACGGCTTTGTCAACATTGTCGACTGCACAAACACCCAGCGCTATCTTGTAAAACTCCCCTCTTCCGAAAAAATCGGCACCAAAATATAAATCTACAACCCGCTGAAAAAAAAGCCTCCTTCGGGAGGCTGTTTTTGTTAATGAATAATGAATAGTGAATAGTGAATAATGAATAATTAAGGAAAAATCGACAAGCGATTTTTGGATTATATAATTTTTTAATGAATAATTGATTTTTAAAATATGGTGTGTTATCCTTTAAAAAAAGCGGGGGAGAAAATACAGTGAAAGAAAACATATTGCTTGATAAGTCGTTGTTGTTTGCTGCAAGAATTGTAAAATTAAGTCAGCATTTAAAAAACAGAAAAAAAGAATTTGTTATGTCAAATCAAGTTGTCCGTTGTGGTACAAGTATAGGTGCGAACATAAATGAGGCGAATTTTGCACAAAGCAAAGCGGACTTCATATCAAAAATGCATATTGCATTAAAGGAAACAGCCGAAGCAGAATATTGGATAAAATTGCTTAGATTAACAGAATACATAGACGATAATATGCAAAAATCATTGTTAAATGATTGCTTGGAGTTAAAGCGTTTGCTTATAGCAACAATTAACACCACAAAAGAAAACACTTAAATCATTCATCATTCATTATTAATAACACTCCTCGACCTCCCATAGTAGGGGAGGTGCCGTGCAAAGCACGGCAGAGGGGTTCTATATCAATCGAAAATGCGGAGCATTTTCACCGAAATTATTCATTATTCATCATTCATCATT
>JAZLJE010000093.1:0-4836 GCA_045617705.1 Ruminococcus sp. | reverse complement strand
CGACTTAGTAAGAGCGGTGTTCGATGTCTTTGAAGAATATATCAAAATATTTGAAAACAGTAACGACAAAATCACGATAGAACGATGCGACGATATCAGAGATGTCAGAAGCGGAATAATACAAATTCTGCAAAACAAAGGCTCGAATTTTTCCGATATCGGATACAACAGCATCATAGTTGTAAAAGAACTTACGCCGTCGCTTGTGTCATCGCTTGACAGAGAAAAGGTAGTTGCCATCGTCAGCGAAAACGGAAGTGAAACATCCCACAGCGCTATTCTTGCAAGAACGCTTGAAATTCCGTCAATACTCTCGGTGAAATCCGCTACAGAAATAATAAATGACGGCGACACTCTTATCGTAGATACGGAAAATTCGCAAATAACGATAAATCCGTCAAATGATGAAATAATCGAATGTGAACAGAAAAAAGAAAAAATCAAAGCCGACAATGAAAAGATAAAAAAATATCTTACTATCCCCTGCCTTACAAAAGACTCAAAAAGAATTTCTATCTATTCAAATGCAGGAACTTTTTTCGATGTTGAAAGAGGAATAAAAGTCAACACAGAAGGTGTCGGACTTTTTCGCACGGAATTTCTGTATATGGACAGAGAAACTCCGATAACGGAAGACGAGCAATTTGAAATTTACAAAAAATGTGTATTGGCACTTAAGGGAAAACCTCTTACTATCCGCACGCTCGACATCGGCGGTGACAAAAATATTAAGTCACTTGACCTTAAAAAAGAAGAAAATCCGTTTTTAGGCTTTCGGGCAATTCGTTTTTGCCTTAATCGTGATGATGTTTTTATCCCGCAACTTACGGCTATTCTCAAAGCGTCGGCTTACGGTAAAATCCGTATTATGCTCCCGCTTGTCACAACCATCAATGAAGTCCTCTCGGCAAAAGAGAAAATCGAATGTGTAAAAATGGCTCTATCAAAAAAGAAAATCGACTTCGACTCAAATATCGAAGTCGGTATTATGGTCGAAACGCCGTCTGCCGCAATTTCGGCGGAAAAACTCATTAAATACTGCGACTTTTTCAGTATCGGAACAAATGACCTTGTGCAGTATATTATGGCGGTTGACAGAGGAAATAAAGATGTAAAGTATCTTTACTCCCCGCTTGAACCCGCGGTAATAAAAGCGATAAAGCATATATCGGACTGTGCAAGAAACTTCAACAAAGAAGTCGGAATGTGCGGTGAACAGGCTACCGACAAAACTATGATACCTTTGCTTGTTTCTCTGCTCGACGAATTTTCGGTTAATCCGGCATACCTTCTCAAAACAAAATACCGTATATCGAAATACACTACGGATTTTTCAAAGTGGCTCGTAAACGAAGTACTCAAATGCGACACGAAAGCAGAAATAGAAAATCTTATAAAAACAACAAGTCAGTCTCAAGAAATTTGAGGCTGACTTTTTGCTATATTTTTCAAGACTTCAACGGTATAATTTATTTCTTCTACAGAATTAAAATGAGAAAACGAAAATCGTATTGTACCTTTTTTATCCGTGTTCATACTTTTGTGTGCGGATACTGCACAATGAAAGCCCTCGCGCACCATAATGCCGTATTTACTGTAAAGTTCATTTGCAACAAAGGCGTTGTCTAAATTATCAAACGAAAGAGAAACTACCGCTGTGCATTTATCATCGGGAAGGTCAGCACAGTAAACTGTTATTCCCGAAATGTTTTTTACTCCATCTATAAAACTGCGTCTTAACGAAATCTCTTTTCCCCGAATGTTTTCGATGTTAATTTTTTCAATATATTTGAGTGAATGATTAAGCGAATATATTCCGCATAAATTAAGCGTTCCGCTTTCAAATTTATCGGGCAAAACTTGGGGTTGCTCATACGACTGTGAAAAAGAACCTGTCCCGCCTGTGACAGTCGGCACTAAAACTTTTTCAAGCCTTTCGCTTACATAAAAACCGCCTATTCCCTGCAAAGAAAGAAGTCCCTTGTGTCCTGAAAACGCAAGAAAATCTATGTTCGCTCTTGAAACAGATATCGGAATTACTCCCGCTGTCTGTGCGGTATCTACGGCGAAAAAAACATTATGTTTTTTGCATACTTTTGAGATTTCTTCGATATCCGAAACCGAGCCGAAAACATTTGACGCGTGGTTGATTATTACGGCTTTTGTATTAGGTTTTATCAGTTTTTCTATCTCTTGTGCTTCTACTATGCCGAGTTCGTTTGCAGGTGCTGTGTCAAAGGTTATGCCCCTCTCCTTTTGCAAATCAAAAAGGGTACGCATAACACAATGATGTTCCATACTGCCTGTTACAATATGGTCGCCTTTTTGCAGTAATCCACGCAGGAAAATGTTTACCGACGAGGTGACACCGGATGTAAAAATTATTCTTTTTGAGAATTTTGCCACATCACCGCAATCAAAAAGTTTTGTGAGCATTTCTCTTGTTTCAAGTACAATTTGTGAGGATTTCACCGAGAGCGGATATATTCCCCTGCCGACATTGACACTGGCGTTATCAATAAATTCGGCGATTGTTTTTGAAAGTTTTGGGGCTTTCGGAAACGAGGTCGCGGCGTTATCAAAATAAATTTGTTTCATATTTATATTTCCATATCAGAATTATTTATTATTCTATTCCAGAATTATGTGTTTACCGTTATCATAGTTTTCTGCTTTTGCTACTATATTTGAAGACAATGTGCAAGCACGCAAATCAGCAAGGAGTTTTTCGCTGTCTTTTTCATTTACACTTATAAGAAGTCCGCCTGAAGTTTGGGGGTCAAAAAGGACATCTTGAATATACAAGGGAGTATTGCACATATCAACATACTTTTCTGCATACTCTCTGTTTCGGTACATTCCTTCCGGCAAAAAGCCCATTTTTGCAAAATCGTATGTACCGTTAATGACTTCGATATTTTCGGTGAAAAACTTGATTTTCACTTTGCTTCCCTGTGCCATTTCCAAAAGATGACCGAGCATTGAAAAGCCGGTTACATCGGTGCAGGCGTGAACATCGTATTTACTCATACATTCGCAGGCGGATTTGTTGAGAAAAGTCATCGCTTTTATTGCTTTATCTACACTTTCTTTTTCGGCTAATCCTGCTTTCATCGCTGTGGTGATTATACCTATTCCGAGGGGTTTTGTATATATCAATACATCTCCCTCTTTTACACCCGAATTAGTCAGCATTTTATTCGGATTTACAAAACCGGTTACAGTCAAGCCGTATTTCGGCTCATCATCATAAATTGAATGACCGCCCGAAATCACTGCACCCGCTTCGTATACTTTGTCGTAACCGCCCTTTAGGATTTTCCTGACGGTTTCTTTGTCCATATCTTTCGGTATGCACATAATATTTAAAGCAAATTTCGGCGTTGCACCCATAGCGTAAATATCGGACAAGGCATTTGTTGCGGCTATTTGTCCGAAAATATAGGGGTCGTCTGCTATCGGCGGGAAAAAGTCAACCGTCTGCACTACTGCCAAATCATCGCTGATTTTATACACGCAGGCGTCGTCGCTTTTATCAAAGCCGACAAGCAAATTTTCGTCATAATTTACTTTCAAATCACCCAGTAACTTTGAGAGAGTTCCTGCGCCGACTTTTGCCCCACAACCGGAACAGGACGCAAGTTTTGTCAATTTACATTCATTTTCCATATTGCCCTCCCTGATACAAGCAAAGACACGCTTCAAGTACTCCGCCACCAACGGCCAAAGCCTTATCCGACACGGTGTAACAATGCTCTTTTTCGCACCGCGGGTCAACATCTCCGCTTTTCATACCTTTTGTGACTTTGATACCCTCATTCAGAATACCTCGCAAAATACCGTCTACATTTGCCAAAACTTTTTCACCGTCGACAAATGCAACAGTCCGGCCTTTTTCTACCCTATCGCCTATTTTACAAATCGGGGTGAAAACTCCGTCTTTCGGGCTGCGGATAATTCTGTCGGCACTATGACCGCCGATATCGCCGGGAACTCCTGTGTTCTCTATTGCCTTACCCTCATAGTACACCCTGCCCAGATAATGCCCGCGCAAAGTTTCGACAACGGCGTGGCAATCCACTTTCGCGGTAAAGCCCGGTCCGACACCGATAACAACGGGTGCATCTGTTATTTTTGTTCCGATATTGCGTTTTGCAAGAATGGCATCGACTACAAAATCGGGTTTTAGCATCTTTATACAATCGGCGTTTTCGTCACATAAAACGGCAATATTATTCTTACAAAGAATTTTAATTACAGATGTGACATCCTCTGCATATTCTGCCGTAATGTCTTCTATTGTCATCATTTTTTCATTTATTGCATTCGAAAAACATACCGTATTTCTTATAGATGTCGGGTGCTTTATATCGGTCAATACTATATCAAATTTTGCCCTGTAAAGCCTTGTTGCGATACCGCTTGCGATATCGCCTGCTCCTTTGATTACTGCAAGCATATTGTACCTTTCTTTAATGAACATATTACTGTTATTTGCGTCAGCATTTTTGAGAGTTTTTTTGCATTTTCTATATCTATTTCGCTGTCTGCTTTGTTTATCAAAACCGTGTCTGCGAGATGCTCTTTTTCTATCACCTTTTTAATCATTTCCAAAGTGACAAAATCATTCAAATTGCAACCGCATATGTCGCAGAAAATTTCCGGTCTGTGGACTGCATCTTCTACCCTTTTGTTTATTGCATCAATACCGACAACTAAAATGGTTTTATCACTCTCATTTACAATAACCGGCTCAAAATCCGCGTGGGCTTTCAGCGGCAGATTTTTGCTTCCGTCTGCTTCGACAAGCACATAGTCGACAAGTTGC
Source organism: Ruminococcus sp. (assembly GCA_045617705.1). GTDB lineage: Bacteria > Bacillota > Clostridia > Oscillospirales > Acutalibacteraceae > Ruminococcoides. The sequence goes on along the minus strand of JAZLJE010000093.1, from coordinate 8 downwards.
TTTAATTC
>JAZLJE010000092.1:0-6965 GCA_045617705.1 Ruminococcus sp. | reverse complement strand
AGTGTTCTGATGTTGTGTAAGGTCATAGTCGGTACGGTCGGCAACGCCCCAAAGTTCGCCCCAACCAAAGGGGAAGAGGTACTCAAAGTCGGTAGTAGCCTTGGAGTAGAAGCAAAGTTCCTCCGGCGAATGGTCACGAAGACGGAGGTTTTCTTCTTTAATGCCGAGGCTGTAGAGGAAGTCACGGCAGTAGGAACGCCAGTAGTCAAACCACTCAAGGTCGGTTCCGGGCTTGCAGAAAAATTCAAGTTCCATTTGCTCAAATTCTCTTACACGGAAGATGAAGTTACCCGGTGTGATTTCGTTTCTGAAAGATTTACCGACCTGACAAACGCCGAAAGGCACTTTCTTTCTTGATGTACGCTGAATATTTGCAAAGTTTACGAAAATGCCCTGTGCGGTTTCGGGACGAAGGTAAAGTTCTGCTTTTGAGTCTTCTGTAACGCCCTGAAATGTCTTGAACATAAGGTTGAACTGTCTGATGTCGGTGAAGTTTGCTTTTCCGCAGTTGGGGCAAACGATACCTTTTTCATTTATGTAGTCGGTCATCTGCTGATTTGTCCAGCCTGCACAGTTAGTGCCGTCAAAATCTTCGATAAGATTGTCGGCTCTGTGGCGGGTTTTACATTCTTTGCAGTCCATAAGCGGGTCGGAAAATCCGCCCAAATGCCCCGATGCTACCCAAGTTTGCGGGTTCATAAGAATAGCGGCATCAAGGGCAACATTATATTTGTTCTCCTGAACAAATTTTTTCAGCCATGCTTTTTTGATGTTTGATTTAAGTTCTGCACCCAAAGGACCGTAGTCCCATGTGTTTGCAAGACCGCCGTAAATCTCCGAGCCGGGATATACAAAGCCTCTGCCTTTGCACAAAGCGACGATTTTGTCCATTGTTTTTTCTGTATTTTTCATTGTCTTTCCTCCGTAGAAAATTCATACCTATATATAGTACAATGTTTATATCTTCCTGTCAAGAAGTTGAGGTGTATCTAAAAAAATAAGAAGAGCCGAGTGCCGAAGCCCTCAAATTACGACGGACGAGACGGGACTGCCCGAAGGACTTTTGAAAAAGTCCGTAGGGTGGTTAGTCGAGTAGGAGTTATTTGAGGAACAGCGTAGGCATACGAGACTTGACATTACATAACAATATAAATTTCTGATTTTTTGCAAAAAAATGCTTGACTCATTGACAAAATTATGATAGACTAATGCTACCTCGTAAAAGGGGGCTATTTTTTTGTGCCCTTTTGAGGGAGGCTATTTTATTCCAACAAATCTATTGGAGGTGCCGAAATGAGAGTAAAAATAACTTTGGCCTGCACTGAGTGCAAACAACGCAACTACAACACAATGAAGAACAAGAAAAATGACCCCGACAGACTTGAAATGAACAAGTACTGCAGATTTTGCAAAAAGCATACTCTGCACAGGGAAACAAAGTAATCGGAGGGAATTATTATGGCTGAAACAAAGGCAAAGAAAAATGTCTTCAAGAAAATCGGCTCGTTCTTCCGTTCCTGCATCGGCGAAATCAAAAAGATTACTTGGCCGACAGCATCAACTACTACAAAGAATTTCGCTGTAGTTTTGGTTGTTATCATCGTTGCAGGACTTTTTATTTACGGGCTTGACAGAGGTCTGTACGCATTACTCAATCTTGTTATGACCACAGGCGTCAAATAATTTCTGCAAGATAAAGGAGAAATTTTATGTCTGATGAAGCAAGATGGTATGTAGTCCATACCTACTCGGGATATGAAAATAAGGTTGCATCTACCTTGCAGACTACGGTTGAAAACCGTGGCTTGCAGGAAATGATACAGGATGTGAAAGTTCCTACCGAAATCGTCAGCGAGGTTAAGGACGACGGCTCCACAAAGGAAGTCGAGCGTAAACTTTTCCCCGGCTATGTTTTCGTTAAGATGGTTTACACCGATGAAACATGGTATGTTGTTCGCAATATCCGCGGCTGTACCGGATTTGTCGGTCCGTCCTCAAAACCTGTTCCGCTTTCAGAAGCCGAGGTTTATAAAATGGGCGTTGAAAAACGAGTTGTCGAGGTTAAATATAATGTCGGCGACCAGGTTCGCATTATTGACGGTCCGCTTGAGGACTTTGTCGGTATCGTTGACGAACTCGACATTGACAAGAATTATGTCAAAGTCACAATTTCGATGTTCGGCAGGGAAACTCCCGTTGAACTCGAACTCAATCAGGCAGAAATGCTTGAAGATTAACCGTATATTAAGCAATTGCTTTTTATATGAGGGGCGTGTGTCCCTTGTGGGAGGAGTAATACTCCGCCATACACCACGAATTTAGGAGGAAAATATAATGGCTCAAAAAGTAACCGGACTTATCAAGTTACAGATTCCGGCCGGAAAAGCAACTCCGGCACCGCCTGTCGGACCGGCTCTCGGTCAGCACGGCGTTAACATCGTTAGTTTTACAAAAGAGTTTAACGAACGAACAAAAAACGACATCGGACTTATCATCCCTGTTGTCATCACAGTTTACGCAGACCGTTCTTTCACTTTTATTACGAAGACACCGCCTGCTGCTGTACTTATCAAAAAGGCTTGTAATATCGAAAAGGCTTCCGGAGAACCCAACAAGAAGAAAGTCGCAAAGATTACAAGAGAACAATGTGCTAAGATTGCAGAGCAGAAGATGAAAGACCTCAACGCTGCCAACATCGAAACAGCCACCACCATGATTATGGGTACTGCAAGAAGTATGGGCATCGAGGTTACTGACTGATAATTTATCCGGGTGGGAGGAAATTTCCGCTTAACCACCTAATAATGGAGGAAAACAAATGAAACACGGTAAAAAATATGTTGATAGTGCAAAACTTATCGACAAAACAAAATTATATGAACCGAGCGAGGCTATTGAAACTGTAATCAAAACAGCAACAGCCAAGTTCGATGAAACTATTGAACTTCATGTAAAGTTGGGCGTTGACTCCCGTCACGCTGACCAGCAGGTCAGAGGTGCTATCGTTCTTCCCAACGGTACAGGTAAAAATGTCAGAGTTCTTGCTATTTGTAAATCTGACAAAGAGGCAGAAGCAAAAGAAGCAGGCGCTGATTTTGTCGGTGCTGAAGATATGACACAGAAAATCCAGTCCGAAGGTTGGATGGATTTCGATGTTCTTATCACAACTCCCGATTGTATGGGACTCGTCGGCAGACTCGGTAAAATCTTGGGACCTCGCGGTCTTATGCCTAACCCCAAGGCAGGTACTGTTACTCCCGATATCGGCAAGGCTGTTAAAGAGGCCAAAGCAGGTAAGATTGAGTACCGTCTTGACAAAACCAACATCATCCACTGCCCAATCGGCAAGGCATCTTTCGGTGCTGAGAAATTGCAGGAAAACTTTGATACACTTATGGGTGCTATCGTTAAGGCTAAGCCTGCTGCCGCAAAAGGTCAGTACATCAAGAGTTGTGCCGTAACTTCAACAATGGGCCCGTCTGTAAGAATAAGCCCCTCAAAGTTCGGTAACTAATTTGGTATTACGCGCAAAGCATAATATATAAATCGCTGTTCTAAAGACAGCAGGTGTCGTAAGATATAATGGGTTATCCCGCCTGCCGAGGAAGAAGCAACTACAACTAAACTTTGTTTATTTTGTATTTGTCGCCTCTCCTCGCAAAGGAGAGGCTGTTTTTTTGAACCGCGTAACTTTGAAAAAAGTTATCAAATTTACGGAGGTGAAACGAATTGCCAAGTGTAAAGGTTTTAGAAGAAAAGAAGGCTTTGGTCGCTGCTTTAGCAGAAAGACTCAAAGATTCCTGCACAGGCGTACTTGTTGACTACAAAGGTATCAATGTTGCCGATGACACAAAATTGCGTAAAGATTTGCGCGAAGCCGGTGTCGATTACTCGGTAGTAAAGAACACTCTGTTATCCCGTGCCTTTGAAGAAGCAAATTTGACAGATTTACAGTCAACTTTATCCGGTACAACTGCTTTGGCAACATCCAAAGAGGATTATACCGCTGCTGCAAGAATTCTTTGCGGTTTTGCAGACAAGAACAAGACTTTTGAAGTCAAGGGCGGTTATCTTGACGGCGAAGTAGTTGATTTGGCTACTATTATCAGCCTGTCCAAGTTGCCCTCAAGAGAAGTTCTTCTCGCAAATGTTCTCGGTGCTTTCCAGGCTCCTATCGCATCTTTCGCAAGAGCCATTCAGGCTATTGTTGACAAGGGCGGCGTAGAGGCTTGCGAACCCGCAGAAAAGGCTGAAGAAGCCGTAGCCGACGCTCCCGCAGAGGAAGCAAAGGCTGAAGAAACTGCTGCTGATGCTCCCGCTGAAGAAGCAAAGGCAGAAGAAACTCCTGCCGACGCTCCCGCAGAGGAAGCAAAAGCAGAAGAGGCTCCCGCCGAAGAGCCCGCTGAATAATTTTCAGTTTATTTTCGGTAAAATTTATTAAAAACAATTACAACAGGGCAAAGCCCTAATTTTAGGAGGTAAATTAAAATGGCATCTGAAAAAATTACTGCTATTATTGAAGAATTAAAAGGCCTCACAGTTTTGGAACTTTCCGAACTCGTACACGCTGTTGAGGATGAATTTGGTGTATCCGCTGCTGCTGCAGTTGCAGTTGCCGGTCCTGCTGCTGATGCAGGCGCTGCTGCCGAAGAAAAATCTGAGTTTGATGTAATCCTTAAGTCCGCAGGCGGCAACAAGATTGCTGTTATCAAGGCTGTCAGAGAAGTTACAGGTCTTGGACTTAAAGAAGCAAAGGCTCTCGTTGACGAGGCTCCGAAGACTGTTAAAGAAGCAGTTTCTAAAGACGACGCAGAGGCTCTCAAAGCAAAACTCGAAGAAGCAGGCGCAGAAGTCGAACTCAAATAATTTTTTATTTGCTAAATATTTGCTAAAAAAGCCGTGCCGTGTGGCACGGCTTTTTTGTATATTCGGGCAAATTTTCCCCACACTACTGTAAAGGAGTGATAATGTGGAAAACGAAAGACCGTACAAATTCCCCGAAGAATGTCCCCAAAGGGAGAAAAAAGCAGATAACGGCGTTATCATTGATGTTGTCGAAAATGAGATAAAAAGTAAGCCTATAAGCGAAATAGAGCAAAACGAAAACGAAAGATAATCTGATTTACGGCAGTAGATTTACTGCCGTATTTTTGTTGCTGAATATAGTTTTTAAATTTCTTTTTGTGCATTATAACTAAAAAGACGCCACTATTTTCTATGTGTGCTTATCCTATTTGTAACTGAAATATATTGAAAAAAAAACATTTTTGTAATATAATGACAATAATAGCGTAGTGTATACTCCTATGGGTATGCATTAAGTTAAAAGAAACGGAGGATATTTTATGAAAAAACTCAGACAAGCCACCAGCGTAGTACTTGTAATAATGATGGTTATTTCAATGTTTTCCATCACTATGTTTACAAGTTCAGCGGCATTGGATGACAACACCTATGTTCTCGGCGACGCCGACAGAAATGAAGATGTAGCAGTTTATGACGCTACATTTATTCAGAAGTCCATCGCTCGCGCCAAGGGATATGAAATTGACAAGGCAACTGACCTTGCTCGTTTTCTTTCCGCTGATGTAGATAAAGACGATGATATCGCTATCTACGACGCAACATGGATTCAAAAGTACATTGCCCGCTATCAGGATGCGATTGCAATGGGTATCGGACAGACTTACACAATCCAAGACCCGACAGAACCTTCTTCCGAGACAGAAGAACCAACAACCGAACCCGAACCGACAGGCACTACTGTTTACCTCAATGTAAACGGCAGCGATTGGTCACTCTCAGAAGGACAGAGTTTCTTTGCCCATTCTTGGGATTATGTAACTCCCGCAACAACCTCTTTAATGACACAGGTTGACGACGGCATTTACTCATTCGAAATCCCCGAATTTAACATTGGTATGCTCTTTGGTCGACTCACAAGCGGTGAGTATCCGGACGAAGAATGGACAAATGTTGACAAGCAGACAGATGACCTTACTGTTCCTGATGATGAAAACAATATGTACTATGTTTCATCACAAACATGGGGACCTTATGCTCCCATTCCCACAACAACAGAAGAAACTGAACCTACTACTCCCGGCGAACTTACAGACGGCTTCTACCTCGTTGGTTTACTTAACGGCGTAGAACACTGGACTGAAAGTACACTCACACCCGATATGAAACTCGCAGAAAATGCGTTTGCACCGGGCGAGTACATGCTCGATTGGACATTCTATGACGGCGACGGTATCAAGGTTGCAAAAGTCGAAGGCGGAGTAATCACAACTTGGTACAAAGACGGCTTGGACAACGAGTACAAGATTACCGCAGAAGGCGGCAAAACAGGCCCCGGCACAGTATACTTCAGACCTGAAGGTAATCCTGAATGGTCTTACACATACCTCACAGTACAGCCCAAATCTTCTACAGAGGTTCCGACAGGCGATCCCACAGAAGGTCCTTCAACACAAGGTGGAGATATCACAGACGGTTACTACCTCGTTGGTTTACTTAACGGCGTAGAACACTGGACTGAAAGTACACTCACACCCGATATGAAACTCGCTGAAAATGCGTTTGCACCGGGCGAGTACATGCTCGATTGGACATTCTATGACGGTGACGGTATCAAAGTTGCAAAAGTCGAAGGCGGAGTAATTACAACTTGGTACAAAGACGGTTTAGATAACGAATACAAGATTACCGCAGAAGGCGGTAAAGCAGGCGCAGGCACACTCTACTTCAGACCCGAAGGAAATGCAGAATGGTCATACTTCTATCTGACAGTACAGCCGAAAGTTGCTCCTTCTACAGAAGTTCCGACAGGCGATCCCACAGAAGGTCCTTCAACACAAGGTGGAGATATCACAGACGGTTACTACCTTGTTGGTAAACTCAACGGTAAAGAATATTGGGATGCAAAAGTACTTACACCCGATATGAAACTCGCAGAAAAT
>JAZLJE010000091.1:0-4588 GCA_045617705.1 Ruminococcus sp. | reverse complement strand
AAAGTTGCAAAAGTCGAAGGTGGCACAATCACAACTTGGTACAAAGACGGCATGGACAACGAGTACAAGATTACTGCTGAAGGCGGTAAAACAGGCGCAGGCACACTCTACTTCAGACCTGAAGGCAATCCCGAATGGTCTTACACATACCTCACAGTACAGCCGAAAGCGCCCACAGAAGCAAGTGAAGTAACAGAAGCAACAACTGCTCCTACAGAAGCAACACAGGCTACAGAGCCTGCATTTGACTTCTCACCGTATTGCTTGTGCGGATACATCAACGGTGCAGACTACGGTATGACAGAACAGACTAATCCGAAGTGGAACGAACCCGGCGTATATGTATTCAGCAAAGACGGTAAGTTAACAGCAACATTTGAAAAAGATTCTTATGTACAGGTTAAAACACTCCACGGCGAATACTGGTATGCATTTGAGAAATTTGTAACAGACGGCACAACAACAAAACTCTTCGAAGCAAGTGATACATACAAAGAGAAAATGTTTGTACCGGCTAACACAGAAGTAACATTCACATTGTCAAAAGCAGCAGACGGTGCATTCCAACTCGGTTATGCAGTAGCAACAGAGCCGACAGAAGCAACAACTGCTCCCACAGAAGCAAGTGAAGCAACCGAGGCTACAACTGCTCCCACAGAAGCAAGTGAAGCAACAGAAGCAACCGAGGCAACAACAGCAGGTACAATCACAGACGGTTACTACCTTGTTGGTAAACTCAACGGTGCAGACTTCTGGACAGTAGATGCTCTCACACCCGATATGAAACTCGCAGAAAACTCGGGAGCACAAGGCGAATACATGCTTGATTGGACATTCTATCTTAACGACGAACTCAAAGTTGCAAAAGTAGAGGGCGGAAAGTTCACAGCATGGTATAACGACGGTGGCGAAAACTATAAGATTGGCGAACCGAAGGTAGGAGAAGGCACAGTATACTTCAGACCTGAAGGAAATGCAGAATGGTCATACTTCTACTTCACAGTACAGCCGAAGACACAGCCGACAGAGGCTTCTTCAACATCAGCAGAGCCTACACAGGCAGAGGGAGAGTATATCTACCTCAACACAGGTGGTTCCTCTCTTTGGAATCAGGCAAATGCAACTTTTGCAGTATGGACATGGGGCGGCAGCCTTTCAGGTTCAAAAGCCTACACAATGACACTTGAATCCGGCAATATTTACAAGATTGAAAAATCCAAAGTCGGAACAAGTATTATTTTCATCAGAGTTGCAGAAGGCAAGACATTTGACGGTTCAGACTGGTCAAATACTACTGTTTGGAACCAGACAAGCGATTTGACTGTTCCTGCAAGCGGAAACAACTGTTACCAAATCACAGGTTGGGGTAATTCCGACGGTAACTGGACAACCAAATAATTTAAAATTTCCACAATATGGAGGCGGATTTTCCGCCTCCTTTTTTCTTTTTTACTAAAAAATCATTACCTATTAGCCTCCAAATGGCTCCCGAAAAGTCAAAGACTTTTTGGAAGGAGGAAGAGCAACGAAGTTCCAGAGTTTTCGTGCTTGCACGGAAACAGAAAGAACGGAGTTTGCTCTGAAGAGTGAGGGGAGGTGGCAATCCGTAAGGATTGACGGTGGGGTAGTTAAAACATATTCCTCTTCTAACAGCCTTTTGTTATTTTGACAGATGGGTAGAAAACTAAAGAATAATTGAGTTTGTAATATTATTTTATTTGTGATATAATGACCATATATTGATTATGTGAGGCACAGATAATGGAAAATGAAAATCTGCTTGTCAAAATTTCAGATGACTTTTATTTGCTTGATTACAAGGGCGACTATGCTCTTGACAAATTTATGCAAACAGGCACAAAAGGCGTGACAAAACTTTTCCGCTTTGTCCAAAAGCAATTCAAACTCAAACCTTCTCCCGTTATTGTCAGCAGAAATCACCCTGCGTGCACTTCCTTTTCGGTGAAGAATGACAAGGGCGAACGCATCTTCGGGCGTAATTTTGACTACTACGATTCTCCCTGCATTTTGCTACGGACTACTCCGAAAAACGGCTACAAAAGCCTTGCTATGCTTGATGTTCAGGCGGTAGTGTATTTACTAAAGTTTCAAAAACCCGAAAAGACAAAAAACCCCAGCAAACTGCTTGCTTCTCCGTATATGTGTATGGACGGTATGAACGAAAAGGGACTTTGCATAGCAATTCTCGAAATCGAAACAAAACCGACCTATCAGGAAACGGGAAAAATTCCGATGGTCCCGCCGACTATGGTAAGGGCAGTTTTGGATAAGTGTGCGACAGTAGACGAGGCAGTCGAGATGTTTCGCAAGTTTGATATGTACGATTTATTAGGCTGTAATTATCACTATCATATTTGTGATGCAAACGGCAACAGCGTGGTTATCGAGTACATAAACGGAGAAATGCTTTTGGTCGAGCCGAAAGACGATACCCAGTATTGTATGAACTTCTTTTTCTCAATGGGCGGGGATAACACAACCGCAATCGGCTTTGACAGAGAAGTTATCGTTCGTGACGCAATAAAAGAAAAAGGCGGAGTTTTCACCACCGATGAAGCGATGAACCTTTTGTCAAAATGTACGCTGAATTTTCGAGAACACATTATGATGATATATACCCTTTGGAGTGCTTTATACAACAGCACAAACAAGACGGTGAATTTGTGTATCAAGCGAAATTTCGAGAAAAGATACGAAATTTCTTTTGATACCGATTTTGAAAGTTACAAAAACACTTTGCTTGGAGATAAAAATGGCTGAAGTTAAAACTAAAAAACCTAACGAAGAAATTGAAAATATATCTGATAAGAAACACGAAAATGTTGTCAAAAAGATAACCGACGGCTTTTATTTTCTTGACTTTACTTATGACTATGATATTGACGAACTGTTAAGTCAGGGCGTGTCGAATATCGGAAAACTGCTCGCGTATATCAATACACAATACGGGCTGAAAAAGAGCAAAGTAAAGTATAAGCCGGGGCGTTTTGCCTGCACTACCTTTAACTGCGTTACAAGGTCGGGCGATACTCTTTTTGCAAGAAATTTTGACTATAAATCAAGCCCGTGCTTTCTTGTCAGAACATCACCGAAAAACGGCTACCAAAGTGTATCTATGCTCCACGGAAACACAATGCTCTATGGCAATAAATACGCAAGCCTTAATTCCGACAAAAACGCAGACAGGCTCCTTTTGGCACCTTATGTTTGCATGGACGGTATGAACGAAAAAGGGCTGTGCATAGCCGTGCTTGAAATAAATGCAAAGTCTACCCGCCAAAGACGAGGTAAAAAAGAAATCACCACAACTACGATAATCCGTGCCGTTTTGGATAAATGCGCTACCGTAGAAGAAGCGATAGAACTTTTCTCAAAGTATGATATCTGCGACTCACTTTTGTATAATTATCATTACCAGATAGTAGACCAAAGCGGAAAAAGCGTTGTCATTGAGTATGTCAACAACGAAATGAGAGTAATTTATCCCGAATCCGTTTTCCAGTATGCGATGAACTTCTTTTTGTCAGAAGACGGCGACAACTCTAACCCCATGGGCTACGACAGGCGCGACAAAGTCGAAGAAGCGATGAAACTTACAAGCGGATGTATGGACGAAGACCTTGCGATGAAACTATTAAAAAGTTGTACGCTGAATTACAGATATAAAAACATTTTTTGGCGGATAATTACCGTTTGGAGTTGCGTGTATAATCCGTCAAAGAAAAACCTGCAGATTTGCGTGAATATGGACTACAAAAACGCATACCGCTATGACCTTTTGACAAATGAATTTACATACGAAGAACTGACTTTGCAGTAAAAATTCCTATAGCATTTTTGATATGTTGACAAGTTTTCTTGTTTTCATATATAATGAATTCAATACTTATAGGAGGTATTATTATGAAAAAGATTCTTTGCGTTACCCTTGTAGCACTTTTAATTTTTGCACTTGCCGCTTGCGGCGAATCTCCTGATACCATTTACCAGACAGACGGACCGAGAGAAACAACCGAAGCAGAAACCGAGACACAACTCGAAGTAGTAAAAGAGGGCGTTATCAAAATCGGTGACAAAATCGAAATTGAACTTACCGACGGTTGGTACGGCGAAATTGTTGACGAAACAGAAGTAAAATTATACAACGACGATGTTGACAACACAAAGTTTGGCAACATTGATGTTAATTTGCAAACTGTCTTTTCTGCCGGAGAAGGTGCCGAGTATTGGAACAAAGCCTATAATGAAAACTACGGCGGAGGAAAAGAAACAGGAAAACTTACAATCAACGGTATTGACTATTATGTTTTGTATGCCGAAGCAGAGCAGACTATTTTGACAGCAGACATTGACGACAAAAATTATATTGAAGTTGATTGTATGTTCTTACCTTTTGACAAGTGTCAAAGCCAACTCGAAAAAATCTCAATTAAGTAATTATAAAAAACTGCTGTGACGATTTCGCCACAGCAGTTTTACATTATACCGAGTATTTAGTTTTTAGTATAAATCAACAAACCGAAATTCCTAACTCCTAATTCCTAACTCCTCACTCCTAACTTTAATT
>JAZLJE010000090.1:0-3483 GCA_045617705.1 Ruminococcus sp. | reverse complement strand
GACCTAATAATATCTACTTTTTTATTACAAGAAAAAAGCAGTAAAACTTATTGAATTTTTCGGCGAACATATATAGATGTTTGCGATCACCATAAGTTCGCCATTAACACTAAATAATTATTACGCCTTCGGAGTCATAAGTGTTTTTTGCTCCTATATGCTCAACTTTTCTATGCCAATTGTTTCCAAGATAGTAAAATCGCATACTATCCTTTTGTTTATCCATCAAAGCGGTCAACTTATCTTTGAGTTTTAAAAAAGCAGAATAATCAAGATTTGCTTCAAACACAGAATTTTGAACTCTTTGTGCATGATTCTGACACTCTTTTGCAATTTTTCTCAGACGACTTTTTCCGTCCCTATCAGCCGTCGATACATCATAACTGATAATTACCATCATAAAAATCACCTACTTCAACAAAAAACAAGGATATTCCGGAATATCACCGCGAACATATTTTGCCAAAAGATTACTCTGTACATAAGGAATCAACCCAAAAGGGATTTTTTTATTGAGATATGGATGCTTATAGTCAGAACGCTTTTTCTCCTGCCATTTTGTAATAACCTTCTTTCGACCATTTTCGTTTAGCCAAACGGCTCCTGAAATCTGCTTATCAAAATCTTTTTCGCTAATAATCTGCAAGTTAATTAGTGACAAGACAAATCTTTCAACCAAACATCTTGTTTCCTCAACTAAGTCACAAGCAAGAGAAGATCGTCCACTGCGCAGTGCATGATAAAAACCGATATAACTGTCTAATCCCACAGTTTCCAAAGCAGAGGCATATTCATAGGTAAACAAAGTATAGACAAAAGATAATAAAGCGTTCACTTCATCCAGTGGCGGACGTTTATTTCTGTATTTGAATTCCAACCCTGATTTTTTATTTGTGATAAGTTTATCAAACACAGAAAAATAGGATTTTGCACAATTACCTTCTATTCCAAGGGCGTGTTCTACGGAATCGCATGTATAAACATCAACAATGCCTTTTTTTAAAATATTTATTACATTTTGTATTTCGCAATCTTCTCTCAATTCTGCGTTATCATGCAAAGTGCGTTTTATTGTGAAAATACAATTACTGAACTTTGAAGAAAGAGTATTCTTTACAAGGTACATACCATTCTCTCTAAAAACATCAATTTGAGAAACTCGTAAGAACACATTGCCTTTTGTTTCGCCACAGACTTTTGCCAAAAATTTTCCATTGGGTGAAATAAAATTTATAGATATATTGTTCTTTACACATTTGCCCATCAAAGCAGGCGAACATCCTAAATAACTAAAACAAACAATATTTTCTATATTATCGAAAGGAATTCTAAACTTTGTTTCATCCTCAACCTTACAAACTAAGTTTTCTCCGTCTAAAGACATATACGCTAATTCATTTGTAATATAGATAGTGTTTAATAGTTTTCTCAAGAAAATTCCTCCCAAAGCGACAGAATTGTATCCTTTACACTATATTTTTTATTGGAAGAAGGAATGCAAATATCTTTTATTGAGCAGCCATTACAATTTTGATTTTTATTTATTGGGGGTATTTTACCTGTTTTCGTGAATTTGTTTATCTCTGTAAGAATTGTTTTCAACTTGTTGTCATAATCGGAAAAATTCTCTTTCAATGGTAATCTAACACGTTTCTTTACATCGGCATAGTAGATTACTGCATCACAATCACAATCAAACACATAGTCTACACAAATTTTCTGAGCAAACACCTGCATTAAATCATCAAAATTATAATCTTTGTTTTTCGGTTTAGTAGGCTTATACTCAACAATACAATATGTATTGTTCTTGATTTCAACACAATCTGTAACACCATAAAGATTATACTGAGGAGAATCATTATACACAGATACTGCTGTATAATTTTCTTTTCCTCTAAACATATACGCTTCCTTTGTATCGTGTACTCTCTTGTGCATCAAATTACCCTTAGTTACAAACAAGTTTTCCGCCCAAGCGCATTCAATTTGTAACAAACCCCAACGGTGAGGACAATAAAGATAATGCTGAATTTGTCTAATTGAAATACTCTCAATATTCATATTTTACTGATAAGTTCGACTCCGTCAGGCATATTGTCATCAATTTCTATTTTATAATCGCTGAAACTTCTCGGAGGCTCTGACACAGGTACAACAGAAATTTTATCAAAGAGAATATGAGAAGGAGCATTCCCGAGAATATTATCATGTTTGAAAACAAACAATTTTCTCATGCACATTTTACCTCTTGCCGCACTATGGTCATTCTCAAACATATTAGCAATCGCATTCCAAAGCAAATCAATATCCTCTTCTGTAAGATCGGTAACTTTATTTGCAAGTGCTGCCGAAACATAGCCCTCTGCTTTGTACAGAGCATAAGGAACAATACTTTTTTTACCCATTTCAGTATTACCTGTTTCCATGCGGTCTTCTGTTGTCCGTGCCTGTCGGGTAATAGTTATATCCTGTATATTTATAGGAGAAATGCTTCTTGCAAAGTTGATTTGGACAGGACCTCGTACAATACCACAAGGGTCATCACCGGTTGACATTACTGCACCAAAAGCACGAACATCAAAGTAATTTCTGCACATATAGTCACGAGCGATATTTACATCATCAGAATTTTTGCCTTTTTGTTTTGTTTTCAGTCCCTCTGCTTCATAGGCAGAAGTAAACTTTGAATTAAGTGAACGGTCTGCCTTAACAAGTATATTATATGCCTTGTTATCTTCACTCACATATCCCTCTTTACAGAGTTCAACATAATTTCTGATTTTACGTTTAAGGCATACATCCGTAACAATTCCATAACCTGTTTCCGAGTCAATTCTCGGAGTATTGCCTGCATCAGGATCACCATTTGGGTTACCGTTTTCAACATCAAAAAGAATCATAAAATCATATCTGTTATTAATTGCCATAATTATTTTTCCTCCTGTACATTTTTTTCATAAAAATTTTGTGTTTGTTGATAGTAAGCTATCATAAATCTTCCTTGGTCTTCAAGTTTAAGATTATCAGGGAATTCTCCGTTAATTTTTTCGATAATTTCTTGAAGTAACTTGCCGAAAAAGATGTTGTCTTTCTCACTTAACTTTTTGAGATGATTTTGGGCAAGTACAATCAACTTTGGAAATACAAGTGAAGGCTTTGAAGACGCAGAAGCAAAATATGAATCTTTAATAGTTCTGTTTAGTGTGTTGCTTGAAGCAACCTGTTGAATTTTCTCAAGCACCGCAAAAAGCCTTCCGCAAAGATATGCTTGGTTAATGTTGTTTTTATCAAGTGACAATTTAATTTCCTCCTTTTGATTATTAAGTCTTGATTGTCTGTTTATACATGCCTTGATAATACTGATTCTTACTTTGTTATTGGGAACTTTATTTCCTTCAATATTTATGTCTGTTTTTAACCTTCTGATTATTGTAGAAAGCAAATAATTCGGATATTTTGTTCCAAGTCGGAGGCCAAGCG
>JAZLJE010000089.1:0-1922 GCA_045617705.1 Ruminococcus sp. | reverse complement strand
TTTTTCGGGTAGAGACCGTAGAGTTTTGCAGGGTTTTCAGAAAGGTATCTGCACATCTGCGGGAGGGTTATCCTGCCTTTTGTTACGCCGTATGTATAGATGAGCGTTCCCCTTGTTTCAACGCCCGGCATACCGTTCGGAACTTTTGTAAAATCATCAACGCCGACGGATTTTTGTGCCTTTGTAAACGAACAATGGTCGGTGGATATTGTGTCTATCTCACCGTTTTTCAGGGCTTGCCACAGGCATTTTGCGTCCTCTTGTTTTCGAATAGGCGGAGAACAAACAAATTTAGATGCCGTCTCAAAATCCAACTCATATTTTGAATCATCCAAAAGCAGATACTGCGGACAGGTCTCGACAAAGACTTTCTGTCCGTTTTTTCTTGCTCTTTTTATTTCTTCAAAGCCCGCTTTACTGCTCAAATGCACAACCACAACGGGAACATCCACAACTTTTGCAATAGACAACAGTCTGTTGATTGCTTCGCTTTCTGCTGTGTCGGGGCGGGACTGATAGTGCGACGAAACAGAAAGTTTTCCCTGCGCTTTCTTCTCTTCAACAAGGGCATCTATTATCCCCGAATTTTCACAATGCACGCCGACAATTCCGCCAAGTTCCTTGAGTTTAATAAGTACCTCGAAAATCTCTTTATCCGAGAGCATCATCGCGGGGTAAGTCATATATAACTTAAACGATGAAACGCCCTGCTCAAACATAGAACGAAGTTCTTCTTTCGTATTCTCGTTCCAGTCGGAAATCGCCATGTGAAAAGCATAGTCACAACTTGTTTTTGCAAAGGCTTTTATGTGCCAGTTATTAAGCGCCTGCTGTAAGGTTTCGCCTTTGTTTTGAGTTGCAAAGTCGATAACGGTGGTAGTTCCACCCTTTATCGCAGACTTACTGCCAAAAGAAAAATCATCTGCCGTTACGGTGTTTGATACCTCAAGGTCAAAGTGAGTGTGAGCGTCAATAAATCCCGGGAAAATCAACTTTCCTTTGCAGTCTATAACCTCTGCATTTGCATTTTCTATTTTCTTTGCGACTTTTTGGATTTTATCATCACAAATCAGTACATCCTGCTTTTTTGCACTTTTTCCCGATACAACCGTACCGCCTTTTAAAAGAATATTCACACTATCACCTCCAAGTTTTTCAAAAATAAAATCAATAAAGATACTTGTAGTTTTCGATTACAGTTTTAATCAAAGTTTTTGCATCTTTATACAGTTCGTTGTCGCTGTCGATATCATAGTCTTTGACAACGCCGAGCCTTACTCGAACTGTTTTGTCGTCGAGGATAACAAAACCGCTGTTTTCGCTGTCGTTAAAATCTTCTACGCTGTTAAACAAAGTAAATTTATCTTTGTACGGCGCACTGCTGTAAGGGCAAAACGACTTGCAGTTTCCGCATTCGTTGCACATACGGTCAATATGCAAAATCTCTCTGCGTTTGTCGGGCAGAGTGATAACAACATTTGCACGGTTTGGGCAGACATCAACACAGTTTTCACATACTGTATTGCAGTTTAAGCACCTCTCGCCCTCGCGCTTTGCTTCGTCACACAAAATACCTTTTCTGCTTTTTGCATCGTCTACTGTAACAAAGGCTTCGAGCGGTATATCCATTATATGCTTTTTGCCGATAACTTCATCTGCAAAACGCTGTGCATCTTTTATACATTCAACAACGGTAGAAGGTCCTCTTAAACTGTCGCCGATATTATACACGCCGTCAACATTTGTCATAAAAGGCACTTTTCCTTTTTCGTCTGTGTCTATTCCGTTTTGAGCGAATATTTCACTTTCTACCTTTTCGCCTATCGCAAAGATAACCGTATCGGCATGGACAAAAGTTACATCCCCCGTGTCAACAGGTCTTTGTCTACCCGACTCGTGGGGGGTGGAAAGTTTCATAACCG
>JAZLJE010000088.1:0-2276 GCA_045617705.1 Ruminococcus sp. | reverse complement strand
TGATAAAAGGTGAGGGCGATACAGTATTAGCCCAAAATCCCGTAACGGGAAGCACTATCCCGAAAGGCGGTACTATTGTTCTATATACCGACGAAACAAGCGCAAACGATAAGGTAACAGTACCGAACTTTATCGGATATTCTGTTTCCGATTGCAACTATATTGCTGCAACTTACGGAGTGAATGTCAGCGTAACGGGTACTGTTTCCGCAAGCGGAGCGTCTGCAAAGACACAAAGTATTGCAGAGGGTAAAGAAGTATCACCCGGTACCGTAATAACCGTTACTTTCTCAACGGGCGGAATTAATGATTAAAATGTAGTTTTAAATAAATGAGGTGGAAAAATGATTATTGGTTTTTGGGCGTTTTGTACTGCGGCGGTAGCATTTACCATTACCGCTTTGGTCGGAAAATTTCTGATACCTTTTCTTCACAAACTGAATTTCGGACAGACGATACTTGATATCGGTCCGTCATGGCACAAAGAAAAACAGGGTACTCCGACTATGGGCGGAATAATGTTTATCATCGGCATTGTTATCACCACTATCGCGTCGGTACTCGTAAATTCGATATATCACGGCTTTTCTACTATCGACAAATTCGTTTTTATCGGCCTTGCAATGGCGTTCTGTTCGGGACTTATCGGCTTTATTGACGACTATATCAAGGTAGTAAAGAAAAGAAATCTGGGACTTACCGCCATTGAAAAACTGATACTTCAATTTGTTGTTGCGATTGCATACCTCGTTGTTATGAAAATTTGCGGTGATGATACCTTTATCGCTATTCCCTTTGCGGGAATGGTCAACCTCGGCTATTTTTACTATGTCATTATGGCACTTGTCATTGTCGGAATGATGAATGCTGTTAATATTACCGACGGTATCGACGGACTTGACGCGTCTGTTACCTTCTTTGTAGCAATGGCTTTTATGCTGATTGCAAGCCTGCTTCAACTTTTTGACAGTGTTGTACTTTTCTCTGCATCGGTTGCAGGCGGATGCTTGGGCTTTCTTGTATGGAACTTCCACCCAGCAAAGGTATTTATGGGCGATACAGGCTCGCTGTTTTTGGGCGGTATTGTATGTGCGATTGCCTTTGCTCTTGATATGCAACTTATCTTGCTTTTGGTCGGTATCATCTATCTTGTTGAAATGTTCTCCGTTATGCTTCAGGTGGGTTATTTCAAACTTACTCACGGAAAAAGAATTTTCAAGATGAGCCCGATACATCATCATTTTGAAATGTGTGGCTGGAATGAAATGAAAATTGTCGGTGTGTTCAGCCTTATTACCGCTTTGTGCGGAATTATTGCCATTATTTTGGTAGTGCTCGGATAACGATTTTAATTTAGGAAAGGCAGGTGAATAAGATGTCAACTATTGAATATGAGTCAAGGTCAAGGCAAAGGAATTACGATGAACAAAGACAAAGAGAAAACCGCGGTAACGGTAATACTCCTCAAAGAAGAAAAATCCGATTTTCTTTGCTTTCTATCGGAAAAGGACTTGATATGCCGTTTTGTTTGTTGATACTTATTCTTCTTGCTATCGGAATAATAATGATGTTCTCCGCAAGTTATCCGACAGCCTTTTACGAAGAGGGCGACAGTTACCACTACTTAAAACGCCAACTCATATTTGCAATTTTCGGAATCGCGTCGATGATAGGTATTTCTTACCTTGATTATCACCACTTCCACCGCTTTGCGGGACTTATCCTTGCGGTGTCATATTTTGCACTTGTGCTTGTACTGATACTCCCCAGCCAAGACGGTGTAAAGCGTTGGATTGGTGTCGGTGCCTTTGGAATTCAGGCTTCCGAAATCAGTAAATTTGCTATCATACTTTTCCTTGCTCACATGGGCAGCCGATATTATGATAAAATGAATACCGTAAAATCCGGCTTACTGCCGGGACTTGCGGTTTTTGCCTCTACTGCCGGTTTGCTTATTTTAGAGCCTCATTACTCTTGTATAGTAATTATCGCTTTGCTTACCGTACTGATGCTTTTTGTGTCCGGTATTGATGTTAAGTGGATTTTTATCGGTGGTGGTTTGTTCTTGGTTGCCGTACTGATACTGTGGGCAACAGGGCTTTTGACCTACGCCATGGAACGAATGGAAGGCTGGGGGCAAGCCCTTATATATACAACCGAAGATATGTGGCAGACAACATGGCAGACGCGAAATTCTCTGTATGCGATAGGCTCGGGCGGACTTTTCGGTTTAGGTTTAGGACAGTCAAGGCAGAAGTATCTTTTCCTACCCGAAC